>CAYYRY010000135.1:0-5547 GCA_964474245.1 uncultured Ruminococcus sp.
ATGATGGAGTGCAAGAAGGCACTTGTTGAGGCTGACGGTAACTTTGACGACGCTATTAAGATCCTCCGCGAGAAGGGTCTCGGTAAGGCTGATAAGAAGGCAGGCAGAATCGCGGCTGAGGGTGTTGTAGACGTTCTTACAGTTGGCAACACAACCGCAATGATCGAGGTTAACGCTGAAACAGACTTCGTTGCTAAGAACGAGACATTCAAGGCATTCGTTAAGAATATCCTTAAGGTAATCGTTGAGAACAAGCCCGCTGACGTTGATGCTCTCAAGGCTCTTCGTTACGATGCAGATTTCGAAACTGTTGAGGCAAAGCTCAAGGACATGATCTTCACCATCGGTGAGAACATGAATATCCGTCGTTTCGTCATCGTAGACGGCGTATCCAGCACATACATCCACGGTGGTGGAATGGCAGGCGTTATCGTTAACTTCACTGCAGACGATGCAGTAGTTGCAAATCCCGCATTTGCTGACTACGCTAAGAACATCTGTCTCCAGATCGCAGCAGGTACTCCTCCCACATACGTTTGCAGAGAAGAAGTTCCCGCATCCGTTCTCGATGAAGAGAAGGCTATTCTCATTGCTCAGATCAAGAACGATCCCAAGATGTCCAGCAAGCCTGATGCAATCATTGCAAAGATGGTTGAGGGTCGTATCGGTAAGTTCTATGAGAGAGCATGTCTCAATGACCAGCCCTACGTAAAGGACGACAGCCTTACGATCGCTAAGTACACCGCAGCTACCGCTAAGGAGCTCGGCGGTAACATCTCTATCAACTCTTTCGTTCTTTATGAAAAGGGCGAAGGTCTTGAAAAGAGAGAAGACGATTTCGCAGGCGAGATCGCAAAGCTCACCGGCCAGGCGTAAGCTTTAACTTAATAACTAAAAAACCTCCATCCGTTTAGGTGGAGGTTTTTTGCCGTATGACTGCAAATACGCTTAAGTTCCTATTTTCAATCAGTTTGCAAAAAACAGCATAAAAAAATCACAGCTGTTATTCTGCTGTGATTTTTTTGTGTTAAATCAGCTTGATAACCGACATAGAAACAGTAAGAAGCGCAAGGAATGCGAAATTCATTGCAGAAAACTGTCCGATGTAGCGGCGTGTTCTTCCGGGATTGTGAACGGTGTATTCTCTGAGCGTTATAAGGCTCGCCAGAGAAGCGATAAGCGTTCCGACGCCTCCAATATTGACTCCAAGCAAAAGATCCGCATAATTGCCTGTGAACTGCGAGAGCAGTATCGCGGAAGGAACGTTACTTATTACCTGACATGAAAGGATACTGAATATAAGCGTACTCTTATCAAGAAGCATGGAGAACACGTCGCGTACTATATCAATACGCGCCATATTGCCGGCAAATATAAAGAAGAAAACGAAGGTGAAGAGAAGGGGATAGTCAACCTGCTTAAGAGCACGTTTGTCCATAAAAAAGAGAACAGCGGGAATAAAAATCAGTCCTACAAGGTAGGGAATCGTCCTGAATACAATAATAATCGAGAGAGCAAAAAGCAGAAGATAGATTATTGTGCGCTTTTTATCTATATGCATCTCTTCATCGGGAACATTTATCTTATCTGCGGGAATAAAGAGACAGCATATTGTAATTATGATAACTGAAATAATAAATGGCGGAGCCATTATCTGCATGAACTCAAGCTCTGGTATGTTGAATTTTGAATAAAGATAAAGATTCTGAGGATTACCGAAGGGAGTAAGCATACCGCCGAGATTTGCGGCAATGTTTTGCATAATGAAGGTAAATGCCATATATCGTCTGTTACCTGATGCATCGAGAACAAAGTAACCAAGGGGCAGAAATGTAAGAAGCGCCATGTCGTTGGCTATGAGCATAGATCCGATAAATGTAATGTATACAAGCGCAAGTATACACATTCTGATTGTTTTGAATCGCTTAATGATCTTGTGCGCAAGCATGTAGAAGAAATTAACGTTCTTAAGCGCACAGACTACTGCAAGCACACAAAACAGACAGGTAAGTGTACGGAAATCGAAATATCCGACATACTGTGCATCCGGTTTAACTATAAAGGAAGTGATAAGAGCCGCAAAAAAAGCGATCACTGCAACGGTGTTCTTTCTGACAAAGCCCATAATTGTTCTAACCATCTGTTATATTCTCCTTAATTCACAAACGACAGAATTATATCACAGACAGACTTTTTTTACAATATCAATTTAAAACAAAAATCACGCAGAAAAGCGTGATTTTGTAACAGATTTATGAAACCATTGAAAATAAAAACTTCCGTGAAATATTTCACGGAAGTTAGCTGGTGACCGGACTTGAACCGGTGACCTGTTGATTACGAATCAACTGCTCTACCGACTGAGCCACACCAGCAACGGTAATATTATACTATAATTACTTTGATTTGTCAAGATGTATTTTAATTATTTATACATCTTACTTATATACATCTTACTTAGTTTCGTTAAAGCTAAAGTTTACTCTAACCTCGGTAAGTTTAATTCTCAGAGAGTTATGCAGGCAACATATGTTGACAATATCATTTTCCTACTGTATAATAACGTTGAAAATAAGATTTTCAATAAAACCTAAGGAGCCGACTATGAAAAAACGTAACCTGATGATCTGCTTGTTTTTATGCTTCGCTGTTGCTTTCGGAAGCATTCTTGTGTCCGCCGCAACTCCGAATTGGACGGATGTTAATGAAAATTCGTGGTATTATAAATCAATTCTAAAAGTTCACGATCATGGAATAATGGAAGGTAAGCCGGGAAATATATTTGCTCCATTTGATATGCTGTCTCGAGCTGAGTTTGTAACTATTCTCGGCAGGCTAAGCAATGCTGAAAAGAACTATGATAATCCGTTTACCGACGTTCCTGCCAAGTCCTGGTACAGCGGTTACGTAGGATGGGCGTCAACTGCAGGAATCGTAAAGGGATTTCCAGACAACACGTTCAAGGGTAATCAAAATATCACTCGTCAGGAATTGATGGTCATGACTGCAAGGTATTTAGATTACGAATGGCTCGATCTCAAAGGCTCTTCAGAAGTACTTAAACCGTTTACTGATGAGGATATGATTGCTCGTTTTGCAAAGGAATCTGTAAAGAGACTTAACTCCCTCGGTATCGTTAAGGGTGACGATAAAGGTGCGTTTAATCCCCTTGATCACGCAACCCGCGCAGAAGCCGCAACAATAGTTGCCCGAATAATCGACAAAATCGATTCTTTTGACAGCTCTGCTCGTATAGGTTCAGCTTCACTCGACACTTACTCTCTCTACAGCGACTGCCTTGATGAGAGCTATCTGACTGAGGTATCCGAAATAATAAAAAAGCATACCGGCGTAAGACTTGCGACTTCAGGTGAATCGGGTAAAGACACCATTGTCTTAGGTGTTGATGATACCCTTATGATGCTTCAGTATTCTATCAAGGAGTCTGACGGCGTTCTTTACGTGTCGGTTCCTTCTCTGTATGCTTCAAAATACCTACCTCAGATAATCGACAACGCTATAGATCAGCGCGGGCATTTTGTCATCAGGGAAGGGTACGAAGGATTCGGTACGTTTACCCTCGATAATGCACGTGAGGCAGCATCAGTTTCTTACATTTGCGAGACGGATAAAAATCCGTTGTCTTATAGGTCAGGAGATAACGTTACCATCCGGATCTCACTGCTTGACGAAGAAAATAAGCTTGTTTCCGTTCCTCAGTTTTCCTGGAAATTCGAGAAGGATTCCTCCGGTGCTGTCAGCGGTATTTCCAGTGGAATCAGCGGACAGTTGATACTGACTCTCGATGGACTTAGTAAGCCCGGTACCGGTCATCTCACCGTAAACCTTCTAAACAGAAAAGGATATATTATATCAGATCTTCAGGACGTTGTGATCAATGCCAGCGTTATATTCGATTTTCTCAGTATTTCTACATTCGAAGAAAGACCCGATGACTTTGATAAATATTGGGAAGGTAAGATCAATACGCTTTTATCAACAGACCCGCAGGAATTAAGCTTTGAAAAGTGTCCCGATTCGCGCGATGGATTTGATACTTACGACGTTAAAGTAAGTGCTCCGGGCACTATAGCGCACGTTCATATAACTCTACCGGTAAGCGCTACGAAAGGATCTCTTCCGATTATTGCTGAATTTGACGGATATGACAGTATAAAATCTGACGGTCCATCCTATAATAGCAGCGCGATTACTGTTGCCGTAAACAGATATGACGTAAATAATCACGAGTCTGCTGATTATTACGCGAATACTGCAGTACAACCCGATCTCTGGGATAATCCCACAGCGGACGAATCCGAGTTTCTCAGTATGATTATGAGAGATATTCAGGCTATCAGATTTGCTGAGCATAAATTCGGCGAATACTGGAACGGTACCGATATAATAACGACGGGTGGCTCTATGGGTGGCTTCCAATCCATTGCTGTTGCTGCTCTGTATGATAAGGTGACAGAATGCAGACCCCAAATTCCGTGGATGTGTGATATCGGTGGACCAACAAACGGCGGACGTCTTGTAGGCTGGTGCCCTTCATATACTGCCGGCTCAAAGTACTTCGACTCTGCTTACTTTGCAGAAATGTTTAACGGCAAAGTCGTAATTGCTGCAGGTCTTGGTGACTATGTCTGCCCTCCAACAGGCGTTGTTGCTCTGTTCAACGCATTCAAGTGTGACAAATCGATTACATTTACGCAGTGCAGAGAGCACGTAGCATCGAAAATGAATCCTGAAAACAAATCATACGTTGTCAGCGGCGACGGAATAATATCCGGTGATGGAACAGTAATAATCGATAACGGCTGTGCAGTATCTTTACCTGATTACAGCGCCGAAAGAACACTTACCCCTACAGAAGAACAGATGAAGGCGTGTACGGACACCTTTATGAAGGTAAATGCTATCAATAATATTACGTTAGGCAGAGCCATAGACATTAATGAGGATACCTTTGCTGACTATATAAAGCCTATACTCATTGAAAAATGCGGGATGGATCCTTCGTACGAAGTAACAGTCGATAGCGATTTTATCACTTCGTTCAGGGTGGATTACACTAACGTTGAGGACGGCTCTACGAGTATCAAGAATATTGAATATACAATAACCGACGGTAACGGCAATTACTATGATGCACTTGCCCGTTTCATGATAAAGAAGGTTATTCCTGAGGCATGATATGCACTGAGCAATAAAAGGGATCCCCTGCCGGATCATTTTGAATCACGGGAGGGGATTCCCATTTCTTTAGGCTTTTTACTTCTTTGCGATTCTTGACATCTGACGCTGAGCCATAACAAGATCGAAGTATAGTCCTTTTTGAGCCATAAGCTCATCATGAGGACCAAACTCGGCAAGACGGCCTTTATCAAGGACAAGTATCTTGTCAGCATTTCTGAGCGTCGAGAGACGGTGTGCGATGGCAAGGGTAGTCCTATCCCTCGTCAGCTTATAAAGCACGTCCTGGACCTCCTTCTCGGTCTCTGTGTCTAGGGCAGACGTTGCTTCGTCAAGTATAAGTATCTT
>CAYYRY010000136.1:0-5505 GCA_964474245.1 uncultured Ruminococcus sp.
TCTGTGGTCGATGCGTCCGTCAATACCGATTCTTTCGCAAATACCCTTTGCGAGTACGGATTCTGTAGCTGTATCAAACAGCTGATAATTGAGTGAGGAAGAGCCTGCATTAACAACAAGAACTTTCATTTTAATATACTCCGTTCTGCCTCCGCAATGCTTGTACGGTAGGCTTAAATTATAGAAAAAATGTATAATTGACAATATAAACATTATCGTATATAATTATATATGAAATTGAGTTCAAATACAAGCACTATACACTAACATTGGAGGAATTTACAAATTATGGCGAAAGATGTTGCTCTGATATGTGAATTTAACCCATTGCACAACGGTCATCAAGCCATACTTGAGTATGCAGGGAGTCTCGGAGGACGAGTTATCGCTGTTATGAGCGGGAATTTTACACAGCGCAGTATTCCTGCATCATTTGATAAATACAAGCGGGCAGAGGCGGCATTAAGGTGCGGAGCAGATGCGGTTTTTGAACTGCCTTTTCCGTGGTGCTCGGGCGGTGCGGAATTTTTTGCCGCAGGGGCTGTGGCTATCGCCAAGGGACTTGCACTTGAGAGCTTTGTCTTCGGAAGTGAAAGCGGTGAGACATCACACGTCATGAAAGCCGTTGAAGTTCTTGAGTCTGATGAGTATTCATCAGCTCTTGAAGAGAATGACACTTCCGTCGGCACTGCTGCGGCGTTTGATCTTGCACTGCGAAAATACGGTATTACCTTAGGCAGTAACGATAAGCTTGCCTGTGAATACGTAAGAGCCGCAGGAAGTTTGGGAATGAATGCTGACTTTCATGCATATAAAAGAATGACGGACGAGCACAGCTATCGCAGTGCAACCGTCCTACGTGAAATGCTGTCAAAAGGCATTTCTGCTGAAGCTTATATTCCGGAAGAGGCGCATGGTTGCTTGGGTTACACTGCGGATTCTGATATTTCAGTGTATGAAGAAATAATGTTCAGACATTTCAGAATGATGCGTAATCCGGAGAAGGGAATTTTTGATGCAGGCGGAGGAGTACCCGAAAGACTGATAAAGGCGGCGGGCGAGGCTTCGATCTCCTCGGCGTTTTTTAAGATGGCTGCGACCAAAAAGTACACGTATTCAAGGCTGAGGAGAGCCGCGCTTTACACCTTCCTGGGTGTTACGGAAGCTGACGTAAGAAGCACTCCGCAGTTTACGGTACTGCTGGCGGCTAACAAACGGGGAAGAGAATTCATAGCTTCCACGAAAAAGTCGAGAGGTATCGGGATTTTGACAAAGCCGTCCGATATGTCGGCTCTTCCGGCCGAGGCCGGGCGGCAGTATGAGCTGTGGTCGCTTGCGGACGAGCTTTATTCTTTAGTGCTGAAGAACGGTGTAAAGAAGGGTGAGTTTCTCAGGAGGGGACCGAGGATATTTTAAAATATTCCTGCGATTTCCGATAAAAAACTGAATTGTCAATTATCAGACAACACAAATATGAATAATATGTAAACTCTCTGAACATCCGTTTACATAAAACAATTATTGTGGTATAATACTATTGTAAAATTGCACATAAAAAGCCACGCGATTTTATGATTATTTGACTATAATAAAAACAACGTTTAATTGCCCATGTGGTCTATTCATGAATCGTTGATGATTTCGTAAACAGTTAAGAAAGGCATGGTTTCAGATGACGGTGCTGAGCGAAAAGGAACAATTAATTCTTGATTACATAAAGTCTGTCATAGCGGAAAAAGGTTATTCGCCGTCGATCCGTGATATCCGTAGTGATCTCGGTATTAAAAGCACGTCTACGGTACATACGTATCTTGAGAAGCTTGAAAAAAAAGGGTACATTCAAAAGGACGGCGGAAAGAGCAGAACACTAAGAGTCGAAGCTCCTGATTTCGGAGGAACTTCAACACTTATTCCCGTGGTCGGACGAGTAACAGCGGGAGTTCCCATCCTGGCGGTGGAAAATCACGACGGATACGTTTCATATCCATTCGACAAAAAAAGATTGAACGGAAGACAGCTTTTTGCCCTCAGAGTAACCGGTACAAGTATGATCGATGCCGGTATTCTTGACGGAGACATAGTTATAGTGGAAAAAACAAATTCAGTGTCTAACGGAGAGATAGTCGTTGCTCTGATTGACGATGAAGCGACGGTAAAGACTTTCTATAAAGAGGAAGGTCATTTCCGGCTTCAGCCGCAGAACAGTACAATGGAGCCGATTATAGTTGACACGCTGTCAATTCTCGGACGGGTCATAAGCTCCATCAGGTCTTATGAATGACGTACTTTCTCCCTGTGCGAAATGCTTTGCTGAAACATAACAGTCAATGTGTTACACGTTTTACAGATGATTTTTGCTTTGAGCATAACCTCTTTGGTGCGAAAAAATTATTACAGAAGAATATTCATATTAAAGAGTGCAGATCCTATCTGATTGCGGCAACACGGACGTTTTGTGTTGCCGTACTTTGTTTTTTAGCTTTGTGCGAGTTAAAAGTTCCGAAAAAATTTTGACCGCTACACGAAACGACACATAAATCTTTTTTTTAGGTATATAATTGTGTGTTGTCTGCAGTTTTTTTTGCAGGCGGCAGATGCAAATAATCAAGTGAGAAGGACGGTGCAGATGATGATTAGAAAATCGGAGTCGGATGCTTTTCAGGCGTATTTGTTTCATCAGGGAACAAATTTCGCGTCGTATGAGTATCTTGGCTCTCACGAAACATATAATGAAGAAGCCGATGAGTATTCCTGTACCTTTAAGGTCTGGGCACCCAATGCCGTTGACGTTTGTCTTGCTTCGGACTTTACGGGGTGGAACTCTCCAAAGATGATGGAGAGGGAAACTGATGCAGGTGTATGGAGTGTTACTCTTACCTCGGAGAAGAGCTTTCAGGGACTCAAATATAAGTATGCAGTGACCGGTCGTGACGGCATTACGCATCTTAAAGCAGACCCGTATGCGTTCTCCTCTGAAACTCTGAAGAACACTGCTTCCATAGTGTGTGATGTCAACTCATTTTCATGGAATGACGGTGAGTGGATGACACGCAGACGGGGAAGACCCGAAAGAGATGCAAAAAGCGGTCATTTCTATTCAGAACCCATGAACATATATGAGGTACATCTCGCATCATGGAAAACGGTCAACGGAGAAACGACCGAGAAAGGTGAGAATTATATCTCCTATAATGATGCGGCTGATGAGCTTGCTCCTTACGTCAAGGAGATGGGATATACTCATGTTGAGCTGCTCCCCATAATGGAGCATCCCTTTGACGGCTCGTGGGGATATCAGGTAACAGGCTATTACGCTCCCAGCGCAAGATTCGGCGAACCTGCGGGATTTGCCTATTTTGTGAATAAGATGCACGAAAACGGTATCGGCGTGATCTTGGACTGGGTTCCCGCACATTTTCCCAAGGACAGACCGGGGCTTTATGAATTCGACGGTCAACCCTTGTATGAGTACCAGGGACATGACAGAATGGAACATAAGGGTTGGGGCACACGCTGCTTCGACGTAGGACGTAATGAGGTTCAGTCGTTTCTTATCTCCAATGCGCTGTTCTGGATGAGAAAATATCATGTGGACGGTCTCAGAATAGATGCGGTCGCATCCATGCTATATCTTGATTACGACCGTGAACCCGGAGAATGGGTGCCAAACAGCGACGGAACCAATCATAATCTTGAAGCTATGGCTTTCTTCCGAAAGCTCAATTCAGCAGTGTTCGGCGAGTTTCCCGATATGCTTATGATAGCTGAGGAATCCACTTCCTGGCCAATGATAACGAAGCCCGCTTATCAGGGCGGTCTCGGTTTCAACTTCAAGTGGAACATGGGATGGTCAAACGATATGTTTGAATACGTGGAATGTGATCCCATATACAGACAGTATAACCATTCCAAGCTAACCTTCCCGCTTATGTATGCCTTTAATGAGAACTACGTTCTTCCTGTATCCCACGATGAGGTGGTGCACGGTAAAAAATCGCTTGTCGACAAAATGTTCGGAGAGTACGATACGAAGTTCTCCGGAATGAGAGCATTCCTTGTGAATATGATAACCTTGCCCGGAAAGAAGCTCACCTTCATGGGATGCGAATTTGCACAGTGGCGCGAATGGGATTTTGCAAATCAGCTTGAATGGTTTATGTTAGAATATCCGAGACACGCCGAAATGCAGCGCTTTGTTAAGAAGCTTAACAATTTCTATCTTTCTTCCCCCGAACTGTGGGAGATCGATGACAACTGGGACGGATTCCGTTGGATATACGCAAACTCAGGTGATATGAACATGGTGGCGTACGTCAGGCGGAGTATCTCAGGCAGCGAGCTGATATCCGTTGTAAACTATTCCCCCGTTACCCGTGACGGATTTGTCATTGAGGTGGATTCACCCGGTGAGTATGAAGTTCTCATTAACTCCGATCTCTACGAGTACGGCGGAAAGAATCTGCTCGGTAATGAGAGAATAAAGAGTGAGATACGCGATTCCGACGGACGTGAGATAATAAAGTTTACTCTCCCCGGTATGTCGGGTATTATCCTGAAGAAAAGCGATCGGGCATCGTCACCTAAGAAAAAACGCGGCAGACCAAGGAAAAGTGAGTCATCCGTCGATGAAAAATCCGCATCCGAAAAGAAAACAAAGAAAACGGACGGCAGGAAACGCACTTCAGACACTTCCGGAAAAGCAGGTGCTGAAAAGACGGACGAAAAAAAGACAGGCGTAAAGAAAGCTACTGTAAAAAAAGCTTGATATACTTCTTGTCTGACATAAAACAGCTATCCCCAGTAATTATAAATATCTTAAAGAAAGAACGGTAATTTATATGTACAAGAAACAACAATGCGTTGCAATGCTTCTTGCCGGCGGTCAGGGAAGCAGACTTTATGCTCTTACGGAGAAGACTGCGAAGCCTGCGGTTCCTTTCGGAGGCAAATACCGTATTATAGACTTTCCCCTTTCAAACTGCGTAAACTCACATATTTTCACAGTAGGTGTGCTTACTCAGTACCAGCCCCTTGTGCTTAACGAGTATATAGGCAACGGTCAGCCTTGGGATCTTGACAGGATGCAGAGTGGTGTTACCGTGCTTCCTCCCTATCAGGGTAAGGACGGCGCCGATTGGTACAAGGGTACTGCAAACGCTATCTATCAGAACCTAAACTTTATTAACAGATACGATCCCGATTACGTGCTTATCCTCTCCGGTGACCACATCTATAAGATGGACTATAACGCAATGCTTCAGGAGCATATCAAAAAAGGTGCTGATTGTACTATTGCGGTACTCAACGTCTCTCTTGAGGAGGCAAGCCGCTTCGGTATCATGAATACCGACGCTGATATGAAGATCACTGAGTTTGAAGAAAAGCCGAAGCATCCCAAATCAACCAATGCTTCCATGGGTATCTATATTTTCAACAGAGCACTGCTTGAGAAGTATCTCACGGAGGATGAAGCAGACCCCACATCCTCAAAGGACTTCGGTAAGA
>CAYYRY010000137.1:0-5501 GCA_964474245.1 uncultured Ruminococcus sp.
AACGGTATCTGCTGATATGACGAATATCCTATTATCCGTCTGTGCATAGCCTATAGCTTCAACAGCCGCCTCACACTTTATACGCGATACCTCGCAGGCAAACCAGGAAGCATACATCTCACCCTCAGCAGGGGATGAGGTAGGTGTTTCGTCGGCATCAGTCACGAAAATTTCATGAGGAATACCCACACTGCAAAGAAGCTCGTGTCGTCTCGGCGATGCGGAAGCAAGAATGAATTTACAATTGTTTTCCATGTTATTTCTTGACAATAAACTTACCGACGATCAATGCGATGGCAATAAACAGGATCGTTGCAACGGAAAGAGAAAAATTAATACCGAATGTGCAGTTGACAACACCTAACTCAATATTTACAGGCGATGACGTACCGAAACGAAGGTCAAACGCCAGCCATGACAGGTATTTAACACCTTCAGTAAAATATGCTACCATCGTACCAAGTACTGTACCTGCAAGAACCAAAAACAGATTCAGCCAAAATTTATAATTCATAATAATCATCCATTCTGCCGCTTAAGCGGCAACACAAATAGTAAACAAAACAAGCACGGTCCGCGTTAGCGGAGAAAAATCATACTGTCCGATTTTTCTGTGTTTGTTCCAAGCACTTGACTGTGTCAAGTGCTTGGAACAGAATAACTATACTCTCTTGATACGGTCAAGTCCCGCCTCTTCGGGAGACAACCCGTTTCTGTACGCAAAAATTATATTTTCTGTCTCAGCAGGGCTTTCATCAGTGAATATAAAATGTTCCGTTGAGATGTTTCCGAATTTTTGAATACTGTCTGCAGTATATAACGGCACGGAATTGACTATCAGATTAGTCATGTGCCCTGTGGGGAGAACTGAAAAGCGTGCTCCCTTTCTGTCAGATAACCATGTGGGAAGAAGGCAACCTTCACCACCGCACCTTCTGCTGCAGCCCGAATCTATCATAAGGCATTTTCTCAAAAGCATGAGAGGGAGCTTTCCGTATACTACAGCACCGCATATTGGTACTGCTTTGGCAATATCACGCACCGCCGCAGAATTAAGCTCGGGAGACAGTATCAGTCTGCGTACCCCCATTTCCGCAAGAGTATCCGCCGCCTTAGCGCAGGTCAGGTTAAGTCTTAAGGAAGCCGTAGGTGTAAGTCCCTCATCTATGGCACACTTTATCTGACCGAGAGTATGACACAGTACGTGCTTACCTCCGGTTTTGGCAAAAAAGCCGAGAGAAGTTCTGACAGTATCATCGGAACACCACGGGGAAAGTGCAAGACCTGCTTTTTCAGGATATGGAACACCATCGGTGTCACTCAAAAAAACAATGTCAAAATACTCATACGCCACATCAGGAACTGAAGTCTTATTTGCAAACTCAGCAGTTTTAATCCTTTCGACAGATATTTTCGGTAACACTTGCTCAGCAGGAGACCTTCTGTCGGAACGGCTGTACTTCTTAATTTTTTCCTCAACCATCTTTTCAACGGCATATCTTCTCAAAGAATTTACCTGAGATGCCGCAAGGAAAACATTGCCTGAAATGCTGCAGCCAAAGTCCTCTTCCGCAAGGGAATACGGAGTACCGCCGAGCTTTGAAATGTTTTTATACAGGCTGTCAATTTTTACAGGAGCAGACTTAGCCTCCTGTACCGTATCACCCAAAACATGAGCGCTTACGTCACCGTCGGATAAGATGAGTCCGGCAGGCTTCAGAGGCTCAAGCACAAGCTTTGCCCGTAATGGTATCTTTCTCGTGAGAGACGTAAACCTTTCCCCCGATGACGTTGCATCCTCACTTCGCATACCTGTCATTGAAAAATATTTTTTTCTGAAATATCCGTCGGTAAAACCGCCGCGGGAGAAAATACCGTCAAGGAGTGCAACCTCTTCATCTGTGGCAGCTCGCCTGTCATCGAGCAGGGAACGGTATATCTTCGTCACACCGTACACGTAGTCGGCACTTTTCAGTCGTCCTTCGATCTTCAGGGAAGCCACACCCGAACCTATAATTTCCGGAATATGACGGGCAAGACACATATCCTTCAGGCTTAACGGGTGAGAAGAAATTTTACCGGACCTTGCAGAGCTAACCTTGTACGGTAATCTGCAGGGTTGGGCGCATTCGCCGCGATTTCCGCTTCTTCCGCCCATAGCCCAGCTCATGAGACACTGTCCTGAAACGGATACACAGTGTGCTCCATGGATAAACATTTCTATATCAATGGGAGAATTCTTTATAAGCTCAAACAGCTCTTCACGTGACAGCTCACGGGGACATACCATCCTTGAAAAACCGAGCGATGACAGCGCCTTGGCATCAAGGCTTCCGATTCCCGTCATTTGCGTACTTGCATGAAGCTCGACTGCAGGAAGGCTTTCTCTGAGTGATGAGGCAAGACCGAGATCGGCTACTATAAACGCAGTAGCTCCTGCATCGTACAGCTCACCTGCCGCAGCAAGTGCCGACGGAAGTTCACGGTCTCTGAGACGGGTGTTCATAGTGATATATGAAGAGACCCCGAAGGTATTACAAAGTCTGATGGCTCCGATAAGCTCTTCCGACGTAAAATTTTTCGCCCTCATTCTGTTGGAGTACAGCTCGCCTCCGAAATATACGGCATCTGCACCCGCTTCAATAGCGGCATGGAGCGATTCGGAAGAGCCTGCAGGAGCAAGAAGCTCGGGTAATTTGTTCATGGACACTCTTAAAGTCAATTCTTTTTCAGTAAAGACTCGATCATGCGAAGCTTATCAGAACGGGAAGCAGGCTTCTCTTCAGTGTCTGCCGCAAAGCCTTCCTCGATGGTGATCTGCTCGTCGGGAATTTCGGGAATGCTTTCGTCCTCTGCAGGGGATGCAGCCTCCTCCATACTTCCGAGCTTACCCTTGAGAGATGCCACCTCTGCCTTAAGCCGGCGAAGGTTGACCTCGTAAAGAGACACCTGAGCCTCAAGATTACGAAGCTTCTTTTCAGCGGTAAGCTTATCTCCGCAAAACTCGATGGCGCAAAGCATAGCAGCATCAAACTGAGACAGCTTGACGTTCTTGAGCAATGCCGACATCTGCTCACTCAGCTTCTTTTCGATAGCCTTAACATAAGCATCAGGCTCATCAGTAATGAGTGACATTGTAATTCCCGCAATGTTCAGATAAACTTTTCTTTTCGTTCTTTCTTCCACGATTATATCCGCCTTTTCTTATAAATTATCATTTTTAGGTTGAAAAATAGCTTCATAGAATGTATAATAGTATATGTAAAAATATTGATTATAACTACACATACTACCTTACTATATTATAATATATATTTCTTCGGAAGTGAATAGTTTTACGAAAAAATTCATTAATTTATGTGTAAATATTGCATTTTTCACACAAGGTGACACCATGTATTACGATAAGAATACCATAACTCCCCATGAAAAGAAGGCTTCCGAGCTTTTCCTTGAAGGCTATAACTGCGCACAATCTGTTTTTGCGGCATTTTCCGACATCACAGGTATATCGGTCAGCGACAGCGCACGCATTGCTTCCGCCTTCGGCGGAGGTATGTGCGGTCAAAGACTTACCTGCGGTTCCGTTTCTGCAATGCTTATGGTCTTATCCTGTCTCAAGGGCTACGGTGAGGCGGGAGATTACGACGGAAAGGTAGCTCTGTACCGTGACGGCAAGGTTTTGGTGGAAGAGTTTGAGACACTTTTCTCAACTCAGGTGTGCTCCGAGCTGCTTCGCGGCATGAAGCTGTCGTCAACTCCCTCAGTACGTACAGAGGAATACTACAAGACCCGTCCTTGCGTAAAATTCTGTGCCGTGGCGGCAAATATTCTTGATAATTATCTTGCATCCTGTAAATAAAAGCCAAGCGCAAAGCTTATTCTGACGGTGAGGAAACATTATGAACGACAGAAACAAACGTATTTCAGATATACTATCACGTTACGTTGCGTGTCCGTATCCGTCCCCGAAAGTAACAAGGAGGGGAAAGCCTCACACAACCGTTGATTTTACGGGAATATCCGAAGAAACCGTGCGTCTGAGAGATGAATTCTACATGGAGTGTGCCATAGAACTTGCCCGCGCCGCACTTGATTTCGGTGAGGTTCCGGTAGGTGCTCTCATTGTCAGAGGAAATGAGATAGTGTCAGCCGACTTCAACGGCCGTGAAAGCGAAAAAAATGCGCTTTATCATGCGGAAACCGCTGTAATAGGCAAAGCCTGTCAAAAAATGGGCGGCTGGAGACTTCCCGGATGTGAGCTTTTCGTTACCCTTGAGCCGTGTATCATGTGTGCCGGTGCATTGGTGTCAGCAAGACTCCCACGCGTGGTGTTCGGTGCCGAAGACACAAAGGCAGGATTTTTCGGAGGCATTGCAAATGTATGCGAGCTGCCCGTAAATCACAAATTCAAATTAACTTCGGGAGTTCTTGCCGAAAGATCTGCTGAGCTTCTGTCGGAATTCTTTAAGAAAAAACGTGTATAACGTATTATTTCTATATTAAAAATCCATATTCTAAGGAAGGTATAATTGTATGACAAACAAAAAAGTCGTTTGGAAAGACAGAAAAAGATGGTTATTCGGACTTCCCTGGTCTTTCACCCGTTATTATCTCTACGAAGATAAGCTCGTTATCGACACGGGATTCTTCTCACGCAAGGAAGAAGAGATCCGCCTGTATCGCATCATGGACATTACTTTAAACCGTTCTTTCTTTGAAAGAATGTTCGGAATCGGAACTATTCACTGCTGTTCAGGCGACAAAACATCTCCAGAATTTGATATCAAAAGAGTAAAAACTCCCCGTGACGTAAAGGAGCTTCTCTCAGATATGGTGGAAAGTGAAAGAGAAAAGCGCCGTGTCGGTACAAGAGAGTACATGGACGGTGACGACGACGTAATACTTGATGATGATACCGATTTCCATTAAAGTAACCCTTTATTGTATCGGAGCGTAAATGAAAAAAATTATAACTATCGTTTTGTGGACAGTTGTCATCCTGTGGATGGTGATGATATTCATGTTTTCTGCGGAAAATGCGGAGGAGTCCACAAAAACCAGCGACGGTATCGTTGATATTGTGGTGGATCATGTTTTGGCTGACAAAAAGGAAAGCATGAGCATCAGCGATTTTCAACGGGTAAAATATGAGATATCATTACTCGTAAGAAAATCAGCTCACTTTTTCATGTACACCGTCCTCGGTATGCTCGTCATGTGTGCTGTAAGCAGACATACGACACACTGTATTTTGAGACCTGTAATCTCTCTGTCAGTATGTGTTTTATATGCAATATCCGATGAGATCCATCAATTATTCGTCCCGGGAAGAGCAGGTAGGGTGCTTGACGTATTTATTGACTCATCGGGCACATTGACAGGTATCGCAATCGTCTTTTTGATCATGACTCTTATAAATAAGATCATAAATTCCAAGAAAGAAAAAGCACCGCTGTAAGGAGAAATATAGGACCGGTATTAAAAAAGAATGCAAAAAC
>CAYYRY010000138.1:0-5482 GCA_964474245.1 uncultured Ruminococcus sp.
TTGATTGCCGAAACTACGGTATTCTCGACGGTCTGCCGGAGACCAAACGTCTGTTCAGCGAGCTTCTCGATATTCCCGAGGAAATGATCATGGTACTCGGTAACTCTTCACTGAACGTTATGTATGATACCATTGTACGCTGTATGCTCTTCGGAGTTGCCGGCGGACGTGAGCCTTGGGTACGTCAGGGAAGAACAAAGTTCCTTTGTCCCGCTCCCGGATACGACAGACACTTTACCATCTGCCGTACTCTCGGTATCGAAATGATTCCCATCAAGATGACAAAGTTCGGTCCTGATATGGACGCTGTGTATAATTACGCTTGCTCTGACCCTTCAGTAAAGGGTATCTGGTGTGTACCGAAGTTTTCAAATCCCGAAGGTATCACTTATTCTGATTCAGTCGTAGAGCAGCTTGCGGCTCTTAAGCCTGCTGCAACCGATTTCAGGATCTTCTGGGATAATGCATACGCAGTTCACGAGCTTTACGATGAGGATACTCATCTTGCAAATATCTTTGATCTTGCAAAGGAATACGGAACTGAAGATAACATCTTCTATTTTGCATCAACCTCCAAGATCACTTTCCCCGGTTCCGGTATTGCTATCATGGCGGCAAGCGAGAAGAATATCGAGCATATCCAGCCCATTCTTTCTTCTCAGACCATCGGTTACGATAAGATCAATCAGATGCGCCACGTAAAGTATTTCGGTAATGCTGACGGAATCAGAAATCACATGAAGAAGCACGCTGATATTCTCCGCCCCAAGTTTGAGACTGTTGAAAAGACATTTGAAAAGTATCTCGGCGGTCTTGACGTTGCTCATTGGAATCAGCCACGCGGCGGTTATTTCATCAGCTTGTATGTAATGCCGGGATGTGCAAAGAGAGTATATCAGCTTTGCCGCAGTGTAGGTGTTACCCTTACACCTGCAGGAGCAACGTACCCCTACGGACGTGATCCTGAGGACTCCAATCTCCGTATTGCTCCTTCGTTCCCCGAAATGGCAGAGCTCAAGCTCGCAACAAATATTCTCTGTACCTGTACAAAGATCGCAGCTGCAGAAAAACTCCTCGCTGAGATGGAATAAGATAAAAGGGGTTGTCGCATTCAGATGTGACAACCCCTCTTGAAATTTTCCGTTAATTAAAGATATTATTTAAACAGATAACGTCAAAGGAGAATGATCATGAAGGCAAATTATCACACACATTCACGTTACTGCGGTCATGCTTTGGGTATGGCTGAGGATTACGTAAAAGTTGCCATTGAGCGCGGACTAGATACCATAGGTTTTGCGTGTCACGTTCCATACCCGTTTGGCAACGGATACCGTTCAGGTTTTCGCATACAGCTTGAGGATCATGAGAAATACGTAAAGGATATCCTTGATGTCCGCGAAAAATACGGTGATAAGATAAATATCCTTTTAGGATACGAGGTTGAATACTACCCCCTTCATTTTGACGATATGCTGGCTCAGGTGAGAAAATATCCCGTAGATTATTTTATTCTCGGACAGCATGAGTCAGACAATGAGTATGACGGTATCTCCAATCACGAAGAGGCTTTGACCATTGACAGGGTGGAGAAATATGCTGATACCTTATGTACTGCTATGCGTACCGGACTCATTACATATGTGGCTCATCCTGATCTTTTAACCTATGCAGGAGAGCTTGACGAATATCTTGAGGTAATGAAAAGAGTATGTGAAGTCTCCATTGAAACGGATACCCCTCTTGAAATAAATCTTCTCGGACTTCGTGAAGGAAGACCGTATCCGAAGAATTCCTTCTTCGGTCTGGTCGGCAAAATGGGATGCAAAGTGATAATCGGCTGTGATGCACATTCACCTGACAGAGTAGCAAAGCCTGAAGAAATAAGATGCGGCGAAGAATTTGCAAAGAAACACGGTCTCAACGTGATCGAATACGTTGACCTGAAAAAAGTGAACTGAAATGAGAGAATTCAAGAAAAATTATCATACACATACAGCTCTTTGTAATCATGCAAAAGGCGAGATAAGAGATTACGTTGAAGCGGCAATAGACAGAGGACTTGATACTATCGGATTCTCCTGCCATGCTCCTTACCCCTTTGGAGAGAGATTTCATTCATGGTTCAGAATGACTCCCGAACAGAATGATTATTATGCACGCGAGATTCTTTCACTAAAGGAAGAATATGCAGGAAAGATAGACATATTCTTAGGCTATGAGGCTGAATATTATCCTGCTCTGTGGAATGAGCTGCTTGCAGAGATCAGACGTTATCCCTGTGACTATATCATTCTCGGACAGCATTTCTATAACAATGAATACGACGGTGATTACGCAGGTGACAGCGTAAAAGACATACGTGCGGTAAAGGGATACGTAAGGATCCTTTGTGAAGCCATGAGAACGGGACTTTACACATATGTTGCCCATCCCGATCTCAACAATTATGAAGGTGATACCGATGAATATGTCGATGCCATGCGTCCCATATGTGAGGTATCACTGGAGACTGATACACCTCTTGAAATTAACCTTCTCGGTATCAGAGGAAGAAGAAGCTATCCTAAAGATAGATTCTGGCGTATGGTCGGAGAATATAACTGTAAGGTGGTATTCGGATCGGATGCCCATTCTCCCGATGAGATCCGCTGCCGTGACGATTTTAAAACAGCAATGGAAATGGTTGACCGCTACGGTCTCAATTATACTGACGATATAAAGCTGAAGAAGGTGACACTTTAATTATGGAAAAACTAAACAGAAACTATCACACACATACAGCATATTGCGGACACGCCTACGGTGAAATGAGGGAGTATGTCGAAACAGCGATAGATGTGGGCTTTGATACCCTCGGATTTTCTTGCCACGCACCGTATATCTTTAATAACGGATACGTATCAGATTTGCGTATGCCTTGCGATAAAAAAGATGAGTACGTAAAAGACGTATTGGCTTTAAGGGAAGAATATGCAGATAAGATAGATATTAAGTTAGGCTATGAGACAGAGTACTATCCGCGCCACTTTAAGGATACTGTAGAATTTCTCACGTCAACTCCCTGTGATTATCTGATCCTCGGACAGCATTATTACGCCAATGAGTATGACGATGATCATATAGCTACACCTGAAGGACCGATACATCTGAACGATTACGTGTCACAGGTATGTGAGGCAATGAGAACCGGACTTTTTACGTATTTTGCCCATCCCGATACCAACAGCTTTCTTGGCGAAAAGGAAGATTATCTCAAAGCAATGAGAAAAATATGTGAGGTATCAATTGAAACTGATACGCCCCTTGAAATCAATCTTCTCGGTATCAGACAGAAAAGGATCTACCCTAAGGACTATTTCTGGCAAATGGCAGGCGAGGTAGGTTGTAAGGTTGTTGTAGGATGTGACGCCCATCTGCCAAGTGAGTTGAGATACGGCGAGGATTTTTATACCGCTATGAAAATGGTTGAAAAATACGGACTTAACTATATAGACGATATTAAGCTTAAGCCCGTAAGTCCAATTAAATGACCCGTAAATGAAAAGAAGGGATTAAACTAAACATGAAAATATCAAAGAAGATCAGGGAAATAGCCGCAAAGGCAGAATCTGAGCTTGCCCCCATATTTGCGGATATAGACAGTATTGCCCTTGACAACACAGAGCACGTACTTAACGTATTCCGTGAAAACAGAGTGTCTGAGGCATATTTTGCCCCCAGTACCGGCTACGGATACGGAGATGTGGGGCGTGATGCCATTGACCGCATATGTGCAGGAGTATTCCGTGCTGAGTCAGGCTTTATGAGACACGATTTCGTATCGGGAACTCACGCTCTGACCGTAGGTCTCTTTGCACTTCTCCGCCCGGGAGACACCATGCTTTCCGCTACGGGTCTTCCCTATGATACCATGCTTGAGGTGGTGGGTATCGATGAGAACGGAGATAAAAAGTCAGACGGATCAGGTTCTCTTACCGATTTCGGTGTTAATTACCGCCAGGTTTCAATGACCGATGTGGGAGTTGATATCTCTGCTGTTATTGAAGCGGTAAAAAGCGATCTCAGCGTAAAAATAGTATATTTACAGCGTTCAAAAGGATATCTTACCCGTCCCACTCTCACCGTCGCTCAGATCAGAGATGTGGCTGATGCGGTAAAAAAGGCTTCCGCTGAGGCAGGACGTGAGGCTCCTTTCGTTGTTGTTGATAACTGCTACGGCGAATTTACCGAGCTTTATGAGCCTTGCTATTACGGAGACGGTAAGGCAGGTGCGGATATGATAATCGGTTCCCTTATAAAGAATCCGGGCGGCGGAATGGCAGACTGCGGCGGATATATTGCAGGAAGCCGCCGTGCTACTGAGCTTGCCGGATACCGTCTGTGCTGTCCCGGAGTGGGACTTGAAGCCGGCGCATCCCTCGGTCAGAACAGAAACATCCTGCGCGGACTTTTCATGGCTCCTCACGTGGTCGCTCAGGCTATGAAGACATCTCACCTTGCCGCATACGTATTCAGCGATCTCGGATACAGAGTAAGCCCCTCTCCCTTTGAGAGGAGAAGTGACATAATCCAGACCATCGAGTGTGCAACGGGTGACGGTCTTATCAACTTCTGCCGAGGTATTCAGTCAGCCTCCCCTGTGGATGCTCACGTTACTCCCATGCCTTGGGCAATGCCCGGATATGCAGATGAGGTAATCATGGCGGCAGGTGCATTTGTAGGTGGTTCATCCATAGAGCTGTCATGCGACGGTCCCATGCGTCCTCCCTATACAGCCTTCCTTCAGGGCGGTATGACCTATGAAGCAGGAAAATTAGGCGTTCTTTGTGCCGCAACCGAGCTTGACGAAAACTGCTGAGCGAAGCCTTATATCAGAGAGTCCCCATATTGATTCCGAATTTATTGAAAATGCGAGATAATTATGAAACTGCTTGATTACCTGAAAAATAATATTCTGTTTCTCGACGGAGGAATGGGAACTCTCCTTCAGAAAAAGGGACTTGCTCCCGGAGAGCTTCCCGAAAGATGGAATATAACTCATCCCGACGTAATAAGAAGTATCCATAAGGCATATTTTGATGCGGGAAGTAACGTGGTATCTGCCAATACTTTCGGTGCGAATACGCTGAAATTTGAACGTTTTGAGCTTGAAGAAATAATAAAAGCCGCCGTTAAAAACGCAAGGACAGCCGCAGATATGTCGGATGTAAACGGTGAGAAGTTCATAGCCCTCGATATAGGTCCCACAGGACATCTTATGAAGCCATTCGGAGACCTTGATTTTGAAGATGCCGTATCCGTTTTTGCCGAGACTGTCAAGCTCGGTGTGAAATACGGAGTTGATCTCATATTCATAGAGACCATGAATGATCTCTATGAGACCAAGGCGGCACTTCTTGCGGCTAAGGAAAACTCAGACCTTCCCGTATTCGTTTCAAATGCATACAGTGAGAATGGCTGTCTTATGACGGGTGCTGAT
>CAYYRY010000139.1:0-5438 GCA_964474245.1 uncultured Ruminococcus sp.
TCCCACGTCTCCCGTGATCGAAAGCATGAACTTCGACCTTACAAGAGAGGGATACTCTCTCTGTATCGTAAATACAGGCGGTAACCATGCAGACCTCAACGAAGACTACGCATCTGTCCCCGCTGAAATGAAGGCTGTTGCCAGGGTGCTCGGCCGTGAGGTGCTCCGCGGTGCATCCGGAGATGACCTCGTAGCCGCTGCCGCTGATATCCGCAAGATCTGCGGTGACCGTGCTCTTCTCCGCGCTTTCCACTTCGTTGCTGAAAACGACAGAGTAACAGCACAGGTTGAAGCCCTCAAGTCAGGTGACCTTGACGGATTCTTCCGCGGTGTTGTCGGAAGCGGAAACTCCAGCTTCAAATTCCTCCAGAACGTATATACCACCAAGAATGTCGCCGAGCAGGGCCTTTCTCTCGCTCTCTGCATAACAGAAAACTACCTTGACGACAAGAAGGCTGCCTGCCGTGTTCACGGCGGAGGCTTTGCAGGTACCATTCAGGCATTCGTCCCCTCTGAGTTTACCGAAGAATACCGTAACCTCATGGACGGTGTATTCGGAGCAGGTGCTTGTCACGTTCTTTCCGTCCGCCGTGCCGGTGCCGTTGAGCTTAAGTTCTGAAAAATGAGCATCAAAGCAAACAAAAAAGGAGTCAGAATACTCCTGAAGCTTCTTTTGAACTTTGTAATCTCATTGGCTCTTTACAATACCATTATTTTCCTCGGTGAAAAAGTCCATGTTGCAATTTACTACGTCGGCTCGACCCTGTACGTGCTTGCCATTGCCGTACTGTTCTGTGTCTACTACGTAAAGAACGGATTCTCGGTAACGTCTGTATCTTCTGACAGTACGTCTGACTCAAACGACAGCGGATCCGAATCTATGAGACATGAAGACGCAAAAAGCTTCTGTATTGGATAGCGCCAATGACCGTCACGGTTATGATAGATTATCTCATGCTGTTTATCCCGAATTTTTTCAGATAATCGAGGCTTGACACGATAATGATAGCATTAAACTTAATCGCCGTGGGACAGCTCAAGGAAAAATATTTCCGTGCGGCTGCAGACGAATATAAAAAACGTCTTTCCGGCTCGTGTAAGATCACGGAAGTGGAGATCAAGGAAGAAAAGATTCCCGACAATCCCTCGGAGTCTCAAATAGCGACGGCTCTTGACCGCGAGGCTGAACGTATTCTCGACGCTGTGCCCAAGCGTTCCCTCATTGTTGCAATGTGTATCGAGGGAAAGCAGCTCTCGTCTGAGGATTTGGCAGATGCCATTGACTCTGCCGCGCTTCAGGGAAAATCTGCGGTAAGCTTTATAATCGGCTCGTCCCACGGTCTTTCACAAAAAGTAAAATCGGCGGCGGATATAAAGCTTTCCATGTCGAAAATGACATTTCCCCACAAGCTCGCCCGTGTTATGCTCTTTGAACAGTTGTACAGAGCAGGCGAAATAAATTCCGGAGGAAAGTATCACAAGTAAATCGAAGCAAGTGATGCTTCACTGTAATTCAGCCGAAAGGCTGAATGGAGATAGAAATGAAAAAAACAAAAGCAAAGCTTTCACAGCTTCTCGGCGGTATTTCTCTTCTGTTGGCTTCAGCGCTCCTTCTTGGAGTTCTGTATCTCCTCGGAAAAGGGGAATCCCCCATCATTAACATAACCGACCATTCAAAGCCGACGGTGGATATGAGTGCTCCTCCCGGAAGTATTTTCGTGGATTCAGACAAGGAGTCGACCCTTACGGGGGAAGAGATAGAAGCACTCTTATCAAAGGATAACTACGATTCCGTTGTAAACGTGTCCGACCCGTCGAAGCTCTCAGCCGATTTCATGAAGCTGCCGGGCGCAGGACTTCTCTCTGCCGCCGGCTGTCAGACTTCAGATCTTGAGTATAATTCCGAAGGCTTCGTCGTTGCCAAATGGACTACCGACTTTACCCTGCCGGAAAAATACTCCCTTAGAACACGTATGGGTAAAACCCTTGAGTACAAGCAGCTCACGGACAATGCTCAGTTCACACCGATATATACCGATGTGGAGGAGGACAGACCTGCCATTGAGCTTTACATGGGCTTCATTTTCGTTGATAACGGAAACGCTCTTGACGTATATTCAACTTCAGGCAGATACCTCACCACCTTCAGTGATACAAACTACATCCCTGCATACACCCGTGACTCATACGGAAATCCCCTGTTCTACCGCATGACTACGGTAGAAAGCGGACAGTATGACGGCGAGGTAGTTGTTCGTGACACCGAAAAAAATGAGGTCATCAGAGACCGCGAGCCTCACGAAAAGGAAGAGACCGTTCTGATCCTCGGCAAGCTTGAAAACGAGGGCAAGGGCAACCCCATGACGGAGGAGATCAAGGTCTTCTACTCCCTGTCTCCTTCGGGTTATTTTGCCGCATCTCCCTATCAGGACGCCCTTGAAAACCGCGGACTCTATTATAACTACCCCGCATACTTCGGTATCACCGACAGTGATATCAAGCTCTATACAGAGACCTACGACAAGTACAAGACCGACATTGACGGAAACGTCACAATGGAGCACAAGGTTGACTGGACCTTCTTCAAATGGGGTGCAGTGCTCGGCGAGGAAAGATTCGAGCGAGCATACAATTTCAGGGGCGGTCTCGCCTGCGTCTTTAAGGAAGGCTACTATCAGGACGGCGGTATGTACTTCATCAACGGCTCGGGAAACCGTGCATTCAACACCTTAAAGAAGTACAACAACGAAAACTCTGACCGTTACGTAATTGAAAACTATATGCCTCCCATAACCACGGGGCCTGAGAGCATCGGTTATTTCTATTACGATCACGGACTTGTACGTGCAAGATTCGAGACTATCGACTACTGGAATTACGACAAGAATAACCGTATACAGGTTTATTCAAGCGAAGAGGTTCTCCTCAATACAAGGGGGCAGCGCTTCCCCATCCCCGTTGGATATGAGCTTAAGGCTTATTCAAACGGCATGATCCTTCTTGAACGTGACGGGCTTTACGGCTTCATGGACTATACCGGTGCATGGATCGCCGAACCCATCTACTCATATGCAGAAGCATTCTCGGAGGGACTTGCAGTCCTTGCAACGCCCGACGGACGTTACGGAATGATCGATACGGAAGGCAATATCGTACTTCCCTTCGCATACAAGCATATCTCCTCATCATCAGACGGACTTATCGTTTGTTATTCAGACGAAAACGGCTGGGAGATAATGCGTAAGATGACAAAATAATATGTATCTTCTGACAAACTGTATCATATAGTTTAATACGAAGACATCAGCCGACTGCTTGAAGTCAAGCGGTCGGCTGCTTTTGTATTTCGGAAGCATATTTGTCTGACAATATGGCCATCCGCACCGTTATTTGAAATCCAAGACAAAAAGGTGCACCGGAAGCTGAATGGAGATTACTATGTCATATTTTATTAACGCGCTTGACGGTGCAGTAATGCCGATACTGCTCATACTGTGCGGCATAATTCTCGCCTTCAGGATACGTCTCGGTAAAATACTGAGTCCGAAAAGCTTTGTAAAAACACTTGGTACCTCCGGAGAAAAAAGCGGCACATCTCCTGCGAAAGCCCTTTGCACCGCCCTTGCGGGTACCCTTGGTGTCGGCAATATTGCAGGAGTGGCAACCGCCATAACTGCAGGCGGCGCAGGTGCAGTATTATGGATGATAATAGGCTCCGTATTTTCAATGAGTGTCAAATACGGTGAAGTTGCTCTTGCAGTAAAATACCGAAGAGTCACGAAAGACGGCTTCATGGGAGGAGCCATGTATACCATAAGACACGGTATCTCTAAATACATCGGAGGAAAAGCTGCTTATGTTTTCGGAGGAGTTTTTGCTCTGCTGTGCATTTCAAACTCCCTTATAACAGGTAACCTCGTTCAAGCAAATTCTGCCGCTGCGGCACTGCCCTCCGTATCGCCGTACGTTATCGGAGGCATATTGGCATCAGGAATACTGATAGTCGGTCTCGGTGGGGCATCAAAGATCACAAGCTTAACCTATACTCTGATCCCTACGCTCTCTGTAGTCTACATTCTGATGTCACTTAGTGTTATATTCAGAGGTGCATCACTTCTGCCTGAGATAATATGTGACATATTGCACGGTGCTTTCAGCGTCAATGCCGCAGCAGGAGGAGCCTTTGGGCTCGGTATAAAAGAGGCTGTACGGTACGGGGTCACAAGAGGAATATTCTCCAACGAAGCCGGATGTGGGACCTCCCCCACCGCCCACGCATCCGCTGATACCAAAAGCCCCCACCATCAGGGCTGTTTCGGTATATTTGAAGTTATCGCAGACACTATCATCCTCTGCAGTATGACTGCATTTGTTATCCTGATTGCAAAACGCAAATTCGATCTGACCTCATTAGACGGTGTACCTCTGACGCTTAAAGCATTCGGACTTACACTCGGTCCTTATGCGGAGCTTATCATAGGTATATCTGTAGTCCTGTTTGCATTCGCAACGGTGATCGCTCAGATCTACTATGGAAACGTAGCCATCGGATATTTTACATCATCCCGCCTTATAAAGAATATCTACGTCGTGTTGACTGCAGCCGTATCCTTCTGCGGTACGGTAGTGTCCCCGACCTTCATGTGGTCTGCCGCCGATCTCATAGTTGGTATCATGACCGTGATAAACGTAACCGTCCTGCTTCTTATGGCAGGAGAGATCGCAGAATTATCACCCTACGCACTGAAATCAAAGAAGAGTAACGATCACAGATCTTTACAGTGCAAGTACCCGGTCAAAAGCAAAGGAAAACAGAAAAAACCTGCTGCAGCATATTCTGCCGCAACAGGTTCAGAGATTTAGTTAATTTTTGTTTAGACTTTCCTTAGCCGCGGTGAGAGTATTCTCAAGAAGCATTGTTATCGTCATAGGACCAACGCCCCCGGGAACCGGGGTGATAGCGAATGCCTTCGGCTCAACCGTGGCATAGTCAACGTCACCTGTCAGCTTTCCGTCAGCTCTGCGGTTCATACCAACGTCGATGACCACCGCACCCTCCTTTACCATGTCACCCGTGATAAAGTCTGCCTTACCGATGGCAACAACGAGGATATCCGCACGGCGCGTCACCTCGGAGAGGTCTCGTGTCCTTGAGTGACATACCGTTACCGTACCGTTTGCATGGAGAAGAAGCATTGCCATGGGTTTTCCCACGATATTACTTCTTCCGACAACAACGCATTCCTTACCGGACACCTCAATATTCTCGTATTCCAGGAGCTTCATGACTCCTGCGGGAGTACAAGGAAGGAAACTGTAGTCACCGAGCATTATCTTTCCCGTATTTACAACGTGGAATGCATCAACGTCCTTTTCAGGAGGAATTGCTTCGAGCACAGCCGCCTCATCAAGATGCTTCGGTAGTGGAAGCTGAACCA
>CAYYRY010000140.1:0-5401 GCA_964474245.1 uncultured Ruminococcus sp.
TTCAAACTATCCGGCACATACGTATCATTCGCCACATACAAACCCGCGCCGAAGATATAACCGAACCAGGATATCTCCTCATCCTCGTATGAGCGTCCGATAAACGGCAGGGTTATCTCAGTTAGTTTATTACAGTCCTCAAACGCACCAAGTCCGATGAAGAGCTGCTTCTTGTTATCATCGGGAACGGTGATCTTCGTGAAGTCACAGCCTGCGAAGGCATAGTCGCCGATGTCAACGAGATATCCGGGGAACGTGTACTCTCCGCCGATGTTTGTGTATGCAAAGGCGTAGTCATAGATTCCCTTGAGTCCTGTCGTCTCGCTGACGGGAATTTCGTCTATCTTTGTGCATCCGTAGAAAGCAAAGTCGGAGATCTCTACGATGCTGTCGGGGATGGTGATATTCTCAAGGTTGATGTCGCCGCAGAATGCTCCCTCGTAGATTCCCTTCAACTGTATGCCATCAGCAAAGTTTACTGTTGTTAGATTCTTACAGTACGCAAATGCGTAGAAATCAATGGAAACTACGCTTGCGGGTACGGTGATCTCGGTAATGCTCTCAGCCTTGAAGAATGCGCGGTACCCGAAGGTGAGGATGTTGGCGTTCTTATCAAAGTTCACAGCGCTGAGACGTGACTCTTCAAACGCGCCGAAGCCGATCTCCTCGATGGATACGGGTACGTTAAGTGTTCCCGTTCTGCCTGCGGGTACGGAGATAAGCTTGCGTCCGTTCTTTGTGAGAAGGAGTCCGTCAACCGATTTATAGTTGGGGTTTGCTTCATCTACAGTGATGCTTGTAAGATCAGGAAGTGCGACGAAGCAGTATTCACCTATGTACGTCACGTTCGCGGGAATGTTGAGCGACGTAAGACCCGTGTGGTAGAATGCGTTTGACATCAGGCGCAGCTCGGGTGCGGTACCGAAGGTTACGCTCTTGAGAGTCTGCACGTTGTTGAACGCATTGTGGTTAACGAGCGTTACGCTGTCGGGTATAGAGACGCTTGTAAGCTTTGTTTCGGCAAACGCTTTCTGCGGGATCTCGGTGAGAGCTATACCAACTTCAAAGGTCACGCTTGTAAGACCGCTTTGGCTGAACGCACCCGTTCCCATTGTTGTAAGGGATGCGGGGAGAGTAACAGTCTTGAGATTTTTAGTAAGCTCAAAGGCATACTGCTCGATCGTAGTGAGTTTTGAACTTTCGTCAAACGCTACGCTCTCAATAGGCGTGTTTACAAAAGCCTCACGTCCGATGAACGTCACGCCTGCGGGGATGGTGATATTCTTAAGTTTTGAGTAAGCGAATGCCTCCGCCTGAATAGTGACGAGGGATTCAGGGAGAGTGATGCTTTCGATCTCACTTTCTTCAAATGAGGAACCGCCGATAATAGTGATAGGCGCTCCGAAGTCGTATGCGGTGAGGTCTACTGTGGTGGATGAGCCTAAGTATTCAAGAATTGCAACATTTCCACCCGTTGTCTTAGCATACTTAAAGTCGCCGTCGGTGATAACGTCCGTCACACCGAGGTAATATCCCTTAAGGTCATAGTCCCAGTTCTCGTCAGCGTACGCAGGGAGAGTGTCTGCATTGAAGTACAGATCCATGTCACCTGTTCCGAGGAATGCATACATACCAATATGTTCAACTGCCGCGGGAACGGAAAGCTCTGTCATGGACTTACATCCGTAGAATGCGTAACGTCCGATGTTGGTAACTGTTTCGGGGAGTGTTACATTTGAAAGCTTTTCACAGAAGCGGAATGCAAAGTTATCTACGTTTGTGAGTTTTGTATTTGAGAAATCAAGAGTCGCAAGCTTATCCATACCCTCAAGTCCGTGCGCCTGCACGCTTGTGAGGCTGCTTCCGGGCATGAAGGTAATGCTTGTAAGATTATTACAACCGTCGAACATATATGCGGAAATGCTCTCGAGTTTGCTGTTCTCGGCGAACGTTACAGACGTAAGATTACTGCAGCCTTCGAATACGCCTTGAGCCATTGTGGACACGTTGGTTGGCACGGTGAAGCTTGTGATTCCCGAGTATGCAAACGCACCGTAGCTGAGTCGAGGGAGCTTGGAGGTGTTGTTGATGGTGATAGTGGAAAGGTTCCAGCACTCTGCAAAGCTGTATCTGCCGATCTGGGTTACGTTGTCGGGAATCGTCATGTAGGAGAGAGACGAGCACCCATAGAACGCGCGCTCTGCGATCTGTTCAAGTTCTTCGGGAAGATGTGCAGTAGTAAGGTTGACACAACCTGTAAAGGAGTACGGCATGAGGGATACTGTAGCTTCGTTTACTGTATATTCTGAACCCGGCTTACCTGCGGGATATGCGTGCAGTTCACGGTTATCGAGAGTATACACCACTCCGTCGATATCGTGGTAAATCGTGTTGCCGTCTTCAACATCTATTGTGGTAAGGGCTGAGCATGATGCGAATGCACCTCTGCCAAGCTCGGTAACGCTTGCGGGGATTACTACCGTATCTGCAAGTCCGCTTTCATAAAATGCCATCTCGCCTATGGCTTGGAGTTTTAATGGAAGAGATATTGACGCGAGGCTGTAACATTTTTCAAATACAGTATTTCCTATTGAAGCAAGCTCACTTCCTTCTTCGAAAATTACAGAACAAAGAAACACATCACCAGCAAACGCGCTTCCACCTATTTCCACAACGCTTTTTGGAATCTCAATCGATTTAAGAGATGTAAGAGTAAATGCTGTAACACCGATAGTTGTGAGTGTACTTTCCTTTTGAAATTCAACAGTTTTGAGTCCTGACTGTGCAAACGATGATCTACCAATTAATTTTATTGTATTAGGGATGGAAATAGATTTGAGAGAGGTGCACGTAGAAAATGACCCTTGAGGAATCGCCGCAATTCCTCTTCCGATGGTTACGTCAGAAAGGTCTGAACAACCGTAGAAAGTACTATTTCCCATAGTAGTCACACTATCGGGAATAACGATACTTTCAAGTGAAGAAACGGTGAAAGCACCGCCTTCAATTGATGCAACTCCGTCAAGGTCGATAGTTGAAATACCCGCAAACGCAAAGGCATACTGACCGATAGTCGTAACTCCTTCGGGAAGCTCGTAAGCCGTTCCGTGCGCAGAGGGGTATGCTACAACCGTTGTCTTGGTTGTGTTATAGAGCACACCGTCTAAATCAACGAAATTTTTATTTCCACTCTGCACGTCGATTCGTGTAAGCCAAGTCGTACCGTAGAAGGCTGAACCGTTGATGCTTTCGAGAGACGCGGGAAGCTCGATCTTTTCAAGTCTTCCGCAGCTTTCGAATGCGAAGTCACCGATGGTTTTAAGCTTACTGTCACCAAGGAACGCAACCACGTTGAGGCGTACGTTTCCGCTGAAGGCAGACTCCTCAATCACGGTAACGTTCGCAGGGATCTCGATCGTTACGAGGTTGGAGCAGTTTGCAAACGCGCTTGATCCAATATTGGTAAGTCCCGAAGGAAGCGTCACTTCGCGAAGTCTCGTCTGACCTGCGAATGCAAAATCTCCGATGGAGGATACAACCTTGCCGTCGATCTTCTCGGGGATAGTGATAAATCTGCGCTTACCTGTGTATGAACGGATCTCTATCGTTCCGTCGTCGAGTGTTACGTACGTGTAAGGTACACCGTCTTCCTCGTTAGCCCATTTCGCGTAAAGAGTTACGTCACCCTTGAACACGTCTTCGTAGTAGCTAAGCTCTTCCGTAAAGGTGTCGTCGTAGTACCAACCGTCGAAAACGGCATAGGTTCTCTCAGGCTCGGGAATGTTCTGCAGCGCGTGTCCGCGGACGAAAAGCTGCTCGGTATTGTCAAGCTCATCCGTGAGCATATCGAACGTTATAGTACCGCGCTCGCCGCAAACCAGCTCGTTTACGTCAAGGGCTCCGTACCCGTAGTACCAGTCGGGACCGAGGTCGCCGATGTCGTAAGTGGATTCATAGAGGACTTCCGTTACCGCGTCAAAGGTCATATACTTGTCCGTTTACATAAGAAGCGCTATTGCTCCCGTAACAATAGGAGATGCAAGGGACGTTCCGTTTGTCACGGAATATCCGCCGCCCATCTCAGCCGTATACGTTGTACCGGGGGCAACGATATCTACGTTCTCGCCGTAGTTGGAATAATCCGCGAGCTCCCAGCTGTCGTCAGCAAGCGCACCTACTCCGATCACGTGCTCGTACGCTGCGGGATACGTAAGTCTCGACGTTGATTCGTTTCCCGCTGCGGCTACGCAGATAACGTCGCTGTCATATGCAAGCTGTACTGCTTCTGAATAAGCATCTTCTCCTCCGCCGAAAGACATATTCACAACCTGCACGTCACGCTCGATTGCGTAGTAAAGACCGAACACAAGGTCGGACGTTCTTGCGAAGTTACCGTTCTCATCACACTCAGCTTTGATGGTGATAATATTAACGTTCGGCGCGATACCAACGGTATTCCCGCTGTTCATGGATGCGGCGATAACGCCGGTAACCGCGGTTCCGTGTCCCTGCTCGTCCTCAACGAGTGACCAGTCGTAGTTGCCGTTTTCGTCGGTGTAGTCCTTGACTATCTTGTCTTCCGTTGCGTTATACGAATACTCGCTGATGCGTCCCGCAAACTCGGGGTGATCGGTGTCGATACCCGTGTCAATTACAGCTACTGTAACGCCTGAACCGGTATAGCTGTTCCAGACGTCTTTCATGTTTATGTAGTTGTAGTACGACTGCATGGAGAAATCGCTGTCAGTCACAGAAAACTCGGGTGCCAGAGGAAGGCGTTCCGTTTTTTCTTCTTCGACTGCTTCTACGTCACTGATGCTTGCCTTGTAGTCGATGGACATATCCTCGAGGTATACTCTGTATTCGTCATTTGAATATACGTCGTAGATGGTCGTGCCCTCGGGCAAGGTAAGGCGAGCAAAGCGGCCGTTGTTCGTGATACGAAGCTCCGCACCGAAAAGCTCGGCAAGCTCTTTTGCTTCCGAGTTCGACGTGCCGTAAAGCACGATCTGCCTTTCGTCATAGTCTCCTGCCTTGGCTTCAAGCTCAGCGAGTGCTGACTGTTGCAATGCTTCAAGCTCGTCGAGGCGGTTTATCTGCAGGATTACTACAGTGCATATCACTATAGCAATGCACAAAAGCGATAAACCTATGGTCAGTAGTCTTTTCTTCATGCTTTCCTCCGTGATTTGAGATGATTTTAAGTTTCAGTTGTATTTTTACGTTATTGTATTTTGATTATAGCATATTTTACCGGAATATTCAATATTTTTCAAACTATAGTTAATTTTCTGTATGCTTTTCCCGATCACAAAAACCAACAAAGCAGAACCCTTTCCCCTGCCCGAAAAGCTTCTGCTTTGCTATGTATTACGTGTTCACCAGCCTCTCCGACAGCTTG
>CAYYRY010000141.1:0-5398 GCA_964474245.1 uncultured Ruminococcus sp.
CCCTTAATACATGGAGAGCGCACGCGCATCTCTTATTCTCGAACTGGCTCAATTATTTCGTATATCAGAATACTCCTTACGATCTTGCAAAGATCGAGGAGATAAAGTGATCGTATGAAAAAAGCAATACTGCTTATAATTGCCGTCGTTATGACAGCTCTACTTGCGGTATCGGTTTCTGCCGAGGGGGAAGAAAAGATCGTAGTGGTACTTGACCCCGGACACGGCGGTCATGATCCCGGAACGACGGTGGGGACGAGGTATGAGTCGGAATATAATTACGACGTAGCTCTTCTGCTTAAGGATAAGCTTGAGGAAACCGGGAAGTTCGAGGTGTATCTCACCAGAGCGAGAAGCGAGTACAAGGTGTATCTGCTGCGTGCCGCCGTTGCGGATAAGTACGATGCGGATATCCTGCTGAGCCTTCATTTTAACAGTAATCCCGCCCTTGATCCTACGCTGAACGGAGTTGAGGTGCTGGCGTCGGTGCTGGACGAATGGTGTCCCCGTACCCTTGCGGAGTCCATATGCGCATCGATGTCGAAAAAATGCGGGCTTAAAAACGGCGGAATCGTCAGAAAGTATGATACAGGAGATTCCCGCGGCGTATACTATTGGAATGAGGAGATTGGTTGGGACATCCCGGGTGTAGGTGTGGGCAGAGTGTCCGACTACTACAGCATGATCGCATGGGGAACGAAGCTCGGCTTTCCATCCATAATAGTTGAGCACGCATATCTGTCAAATCCGTCCGACCTTGCCCTTTGCGATTCGAAGGACGGTCTTGAGATGATGGCTCAGGCTGAAGCGGATGCTATTATAAAGCACTACACAGGTCACACTCATACATACGGTGCGGAAAGCTGTGACAGACGGGCGAACTGCTGTCTTGGCGGAGTATATTCGAGAAAGTGTACCGTATGCGGACACAGAACGGACGTGCGTCACACGGAGCCTGCACCGCAGGTGCACGCATGGACAGTTGAGTCCCGCAGTGTTACATGTACCGCAGACGGGTACGTAAACCGCGAATGTCAGATATCCCGAAACCTCAGCGAGAAGGGGTATGACTATATAAGTATTCACAGGGAAAGCGAGACGTATCCCGCGACGGGACACGCTCTTGTTACTGAGGTGGATACTCCTGCATCCCATGCCGTGGACGGACTTCTCAGAGAGGTTTGTACAAATTGCGGCGAGGTTTTTGATACTGTAAGGTACGGAGACCCCCATATATATAATATGATAGATTCCGTTCCCGTCAGCTGTGAGGAAGATGGGTATGAGAAATACGAATGCTCCGTTTGCGCTCATACGTATACAGATGAGTACCCTGCAACGGGTCATTCATACGTGTCTGACGGCGAAGTATTGACTTGTGCTTCTGATGGCACGAAGGAGTATGCCTGTGAGAAGTGCGGGGACGTAATGTCTGAAAACGTGGAGCTGCCGCCCCACAGCTTTGAGCTGACAGAGGACACAGTACCTACCTGTGAGGTTGATGGCCGTAAGGTATGGATTTGTAAGGTTTGCGATCTTACGGATACGGAAATAATTGCTGCTTTAGGACACGATTATCCCGAGGAGGGTGTTGAAGCCATATCTCCCACTTATTTTGCCAAGGGTGAGACAGTGTACGTATGTGCAAACGACACCATGCACAGGAAGATCGAGGAGATCCCAGTAAAGCCCGGCGGAATATATATAATCATTGCTGCAGTATCTGCCGTGGCGGTTGTTGTCAGTGTTGCGGTTCTCGTTGTAATTGGCGGCAAAAGACATCGCGTGCCGAAGCGCACGGATGACGGTTCCGTCAAGGTGACGGAAAAAGAAAGGCCCGATGCCGCAGGAAAAGAGGCTGTGACGGGTTCAGGCACGAAGAAAGAAGAATGACGAAAAAGGAAGTGTCTTTGTGAATTTCAATTCCTTATTAAATATGGTAGCTACTCTGGCGATCCTTCTTGCCGTTGGATTTGGCTCCAGAAAGCTCGGGCTTATTGACGACGTGTTCTCGAAGAAGCTGTCGTCGCTTGTGGTACATATATGTCAGCCAATGCTGATAATATCATCCCTTATATCCGTTGAGTATTCGCATGATAATCTGAAAAGAGGGCTTATTACAGTTGCGCTCAGCTTTGGGCTTCACGCATTTATGGGGATCCTCGCCAACCTTTTTGCAAGAGGCTTTAAGGAAACAGATAAGAGAAAAGTCGTTGAATTCGGGCTTGTGTTCGTAAATGCGGGGTTCATCGGTCTGCCGATATTGGGCAGTATATTCGGTGAAGACGGACTTTTCTGCGGTGCATTTTATCTTATCGGCTTCCATATGTTCCTGTGGACATGGGGAATGATGATTTTGGCGAGGGGAAGAGACGACATTAAGCTGACGCCAAGGAAGATATTCCTCAATTTCGGTACTGTCCCCTGCTTTATTGGGTTTATTCTGTTTATAGTACAGCTTCCCATTCCCGATTTTATAAGGCAGCCCGTGGGATATCTTTCCGAAATGAGTACGCCTTTGACAATGCTGATAGCAGGCTCTCTCATAGCAACGGGAAGCCTGAAGGAGTTGTTCGGGAGCATCGGCAATTACATTATTTGTGGTCTGAAGCTTCTCGTTATGCCTGTCATAGTGTGTGTATGTCTGAACATTGTGGGACTTGACGATTTCTACGTTATATTTGGCTCGGTAATGGCGGGTCTTCCGTCTGCGTCCATGGTTGCCATACTTGGTGAGCTTTACGGTATTAATCCCGTGGGCGCATCCCGCCAGGTGGGTATCACCACGATCATGTGTACGGTCACTCTTCCTTTGGTGGTGGCTTTTGCTAACTATATCGTAAGCTTGTGGTAACTGATTGTACAGTCGCAGGCTGAATGGGGGATTATTATGAAGACCTTATATATAAGTGATCTTGACGGAACGCTCCTTGACAGAAGGGCGACTGTTCCTGACGAAACGGTACGTCTGCTTAAGGAGCTTGATAAAAAAGACGTTCCCGTGACTTATGCAACGGCACGCACTATAGAAAGCGTCAGGCATATATTGGCAAGGGTCCCCCTGCGGTGTCCTGTGGCGCTGATGAACGGGGTTGTAATTTGCGACATATCGGACGGTGAGAAGTATCTGTTTGCGGCATATTTCAAGGACGAGATTTTTGAAGACATCAGAGACATTCTCAGAGAATGCCATGTTGATCCGTTTATGTATTTTCTGAATGACAATAGGCTTTGCACGGCTTACGAAAAGATTTCCAATAAATATATGGAAAACTTTATGGCAGAACGTATTGAAAGATATAACAAGCCTTTTGTGTGCCTCGGAGATGGCGACGTGTATCCCGGACGCCCCATATATTTCGCGGCGATGGATTCGGAAGAAAAAATCCGCCGTGCCGATGAGAGGTGCCGTTCTGTAGAGGGGATAAAAACAGCCTGTTACCGTGATTCCTATGAACCGGATTTTTGGTATCTTGAGGTTTTTGACGATAAGGCGTCAAAGAAAAATGCGGTGTCCCGCCTGAGAGCATTGACGGGAGCCGATCAGATCGTTGCGTTTGGAGATAATTATAATGATATTCCCATGTTTCAAGCCTCCGATGTGTCATATGCTGTGAGCAGCGCCCCGGAAGACATAAGGCTTGCCGCTGACGGTGTTATAGCTGTACCTGAATTGAACGGTGTTCCCATGAAGATTGTTGAGCTTGAGGGGCTTGATATTGGATGAAGTGAGAAACACTTGCTGTGCCGTTTTTTTTGCGGTATTGCGTGTGCTTTTTATCAGGCGGCTTTTGTCCGGAGTGCTTTGGAGATATATTAAGAAGTTTGTAAATATACGTTTTCGGGTTGAAGAACTGTATGACTGCATGAAATAATCTGAGAACGGGGAAAAGCAAAGGGAGACCTTTGAAATAATAAAGAACGGAGAATACTATAATGAAGGAATTGAGAGTTGGCATATTCGGGCTCGGCAGAGGCGGAGCTTTTGTTGGTAACTCCATTAATAACGGAGGAAAGATCGTTGCCTTCTGCGAGAAGGATACCAAGCAGCTTTTCGGCCTCAAGGAGATCTACGGTGAAGACACCGGAGTGTACACTGATTTTGATGAGTTCATCAATCATCCAAATATGGACGTGGTGTTTATCTGCAATTACTTCAATGAGCACGCTGCCTGCGCGATCAAGGCTCTGGAGCGCGGTATCAACGTTATCAGTGAGTGTATCAGCAACGCTACCATGGCGGAGGGAGTTGCGCTGGTGAGAGCGCAGCAGAAGAGCAACGCAATCTATCAGCTGTTGGAGAATTATCCTTACTCTAAGGTGAATCAGGAAATAGCGCGCGTGTACAACGAGGGAGTTCTCGGCAAGGCTCTTTTTTGCGAGGGCGAGTACAATCACCCCATTATTACAAATGGACCCGCAAAAGAGCTTTTCTATATACGCCCCTACAAAGAGCATTGGAGAAACCGCCTTCCCAGAACGTATTACATTACCCATTCTCTCGGTCCGCTTATGTACGTAACCGGTGCGGTGCCCAAGAGAGTTACGGCGATGCCGGTGTACTTCCCCGGCGGCGACAATATGGCAAGTCCTGCGGTGAAGGACAGGGCGGCGATTATCACCACTCTCAATGATGACGACTCCGTATTCCGCGTGACAGGATGCTCCGGCTTTGGAGGTCACGTTTCCGGATACAGATTCTGCTGCGACAAGGGGCAGATCGAGTCTGTCCGCGGTCTTGAAGGTAAGATAATGCTCAGCTATGACAAGTCTGTTGTTCCCGAAGGTATGGAGGAACACAATCTTTACGATGCGGTGTGGAATGACCCTGATGAGGAACTCATTAAGAATGCAAGTCACGAGGGAAGTGACTTTGTTGCGGTGCGAGATTGCTTTGCGGCGATTCGCGGCGAACGAGAGCCTGTGTTTGACATATATAAGGCAACGACCATGTCCTCAGTGGCGATCCTCGGTCACCGCAGCCTTCTTGAGTACGGTGTACCGTATGACATTCCTGATTTCCGCAATGAAGATGATCTTAAAAAATACGAAAATGACCACGACACTCCATTCTATGACAGCTTAGGCGGCAAGCCCACGATGCCTTGCTCGTCTCACAGCGACGTTGAGTAAGGCATTGAATGTCCGAATTTGAATATACATCCCCGATATGTCGACACAGGTCAGATCGGGGATGGCTTTTTGAAGAGGCGAGATGGAATTTGGGTGTTATGGTGGTGAAACACAGAAAATACGAGTGCTATGGTAAAAATGCACAAAACAAACGCTGCGAAATTGTTGCAAGTGACAAAACAAACAAACCTTAAAAAATCGCAATTTTTTTCAAAAAAAGGTGTTGACAAAGCGGAGGGATAGTGATATAATAAACAAGCTGTCG
>CAYYRY010000142.1:0-5386 GCA_964474245.1 uncultured Ruminococcus sp.
GTGACAAGAACGCTGCCTTTAACCCGAAGAACAACGCGACCCGTGCGGAGATCGCTACCATCGTGGTGCGCTACGTGAATGCGCTGCCCGGTGCCAAGGATCCCATGCACATGAAGTTTGAGCATATGCTTGAGCTTGTTGAATGCGACGGCAACAGTCCCGTGTTCCGTTGCGGCAAGGCGCTTCCCGTGCTTTACAACCGCGGTGACGCTTTCGGTGAGAAGCTTCTTCCTCAGATGGGTCTTGACGGTGACACCTATAAGGTCATGATCGAGGAGTCCGGCTTCAGATCCTTCGTTGATTCATACAAGTCAGCGGTCTACGTTCACGATCTTGCCATCGGTGAGAGCAAGACTATTATCGCCAAGATCTGGATCAAGAACACTAAGACCGGCGAGGAGACCGTTGGCAAGGCGTTCCTTTTCAAGGTAGTATATGAGAAGGTCGTTGTTGATCCCGAGACCTACGACGTTGGTATCCCCGAGGCGGATCATGCTGACATGATGGAGGCATCCTTCTACTCCATGGGTAACGTGGCGCGTCTTGCCAAGAAGTTTGCAGAGGCTGAGGCAGGCAAGGATCTCAACGTGCTCTACATCGGCGGCTCTCTCACTCAGGCAGGTACTACGGACGTGAACGGTAACTGGGTATCCGGTACCACCGCTTGGTTCGAGCGTAAGTTCCCGAATGCCAAGGTATTCGGCAAGAACTCCGGTTGGGGCGGAACAGGCTCCAACTTCGGTAACGTGCGCTTTGAGCCTCAGGTTCTCGATTACGATCCCGACATTATCTTCATTGAGTTTGCCGTAAACGACGGCAGCGACAGCGACGACTGCAAAAGACGTATGGAGGCTCTTGTAAGGCGCGGTATGGAATACGGCGACGACACCGCTGTTGTCCTCCTTCTGACTGCTCTTCCCGGTACGAGCACCTCCTTTGAGAACTGCCGTAATATGCATAAGGCTCTGGCGGCTCACTATGACATTCCCGTAATCGACTTCCACGCAGGTCTCCAGGTTGGTATTCAGAAGGGTCTCTTCGACTTTGTTGACCTTTCCATGGACAACTGCCACCTCATCACATGGGGCTACCAGATTGAGCTTGACATGGTTGAGTATATGCTTGAAAACATCTGCAAGAAGATCGACTCCGCATCTGACGCAGATCTCACGATCAAGCCTCTTCCCACCACTCCCTTTATAGCAGGTGAGAACAAGTATCTTGATTTCGTGTCCATCGACAAGAGTGACTACTCTGAGATCACCTCTTTCGGAAGCTGGAAGGAATCAGATGCTCCTTACGAGGACGACGCCTTCGGAAAGGGACTTGCCTGCAACGGCATGAACGGCAACGATCCTTTGGAGTTTACCTTTACAGGTACTGATCTGTATATTGTTATGTACGACAGTGCTGAGATAGAGGTCTCCCTGAACAACGGCGAGTACGTTGCTGTTTACGGCAGTGATACAGGTGCGCCCTATGACGTGTTCACCGACCTCCCCGAGAAGGAATACAAGGTGAAGATCACCGTGAAGAATCCTTCGGCTGATGCTGAGGCTTTGATCTACGTTATTACACATAACTGATTGGCTTTGGTGCATTTTGCAGCTTAAGAAAAATAAAGACCGTGTTCCCCGTTTATGGGGGGGACACGGTTTTTTTAAGGAGAACGCGCTTTTTTTGAAAAAAAGCTGACGGGAAAAACTTTTCACCGGGGGACGTGGCTTGCTTTGGTGCGGCGGTTGACGGATAGACTTACGACATCCGACGTAGGGCGGGGGCTTGCTCCCGCAGCGCGTCTTCCTAACAATCCAATTTTCAAAAGCTTCTTTGGTCAACCTTTTGGAGGAGGCCGCGGGGGTTACTGCAAAACTTTACCAAGTGGGAGCACCGCCCTGAACCGACATCCGCAGATGGCGAAAAGCTCTTTTGATATCACTTACCAAGCTCGTCGCTGCGTTTTTTGGCGGCGGTCATGGCTTCGGATACGGTGTGATCGAAGTTCATTTCGGTCATTTTGTTGAGGGCGGCTTCGGTGGTGCCCTTTTTGGAGGTGATACGTGCTCTCAGCTCGGCGGCGGACACGCCCGTTTTGGCGATGGTCTCGGCGGTGCCGATGAGGGTCTGTACGGCGAGGGCTTCTGCGAGGCTTCGGTCAAGTCCCATTGATACGCCGGCATCGGTCATGGCTTCGGTGAGGCGGCAGAAGTATGCGGGGCCGCTTCCCGAAAGGGCGGTGACGGCGGATATCATGTCCTCGTCCACCTTCTTTATAAGTCCCAGAGGGGAGAACAGCTCTTCGGTGAAGCGGGCGTCATTTTCGTCGGCGGCACTTCCGAGGCAGTATACTGTGGCGGACTTGCCCACGGACAGGGGCATATTGGGCATGAGTCTTACGACCCCGGCACCGCCTAAGGAGGACTCAAGCTTCTCGGTGGAGATACCTGCCATTATGGACAGGTACAGCTTATCCGGGGTGAGGTATTCGCCGTACATTTCGAGGGCTTCGGGGAAGACCTGCGGCTTTACGCCGAAAACTACTGTGTCGCATTTTGCCAGGTCTGCGGCACACCCCGTATTTATGCCGAATCTTTCGGCGCACTGTGCGGCGATATCGGGGAATGCGTCATTTACTGCGTAGATGGAGTCGGGGGAGGAGACGCCTCCGCTTATGATGCCGTCGATCATGGCGCTTGCCATGAAGCCCGTGCCGATGAAGGCGATCTTTCTATCTGTATTCATATCGGTATAACCTTTCGCTTGTTGGTGGTGAGCCTGACGGAGAAGAGCTCGCTCATTCTCTGATCTGACCGTTTCCTTCGACGATGAATTTGAAGGAGGTTATCTCGCGGAGACCGAGTGGGCCTCTGGCGTGCATTTTCTGTGTGGAGATGCCGATCTCGGCGCCGAAGCCGAACTGGAAGCCGTCGGTAAATCTTGTGGATGCGTTGACGTTTACGCTGGATGCGTCCACTTCGCGGGTGAACCTTGCGGCGGCATCGGGACAATCGGTGATGATGGCTTCGGTGTGACCCGTGCCGTAGCGGCGGATATGGGCGATGGCTTCGTCTTCGTTTTGTACTATTTTCACAGCCATATGGAGGGAAAGGTACTCATCGGTGAAGTCTGCTTCCTCGGCGGGGATGGCTTCCTCGAATATACTGCAGATCCCGGGGCAGCCGTGGACGGTGACTCCGTTTTCCGCAAGAGTTTGGCACAGCTCTGAGGCGAGGTCCATCCGGTCTGCGTGGACGAGGAGAGTTTCTGCGGCGTTGCACACGGCGGGGCGCTGGGTCTTTGCGTTGATGAGGATGCGCTTTGCCATGTCGCCGTCTGCATATTTATCCACGTAGATATGGCAGTTGCCCACACCGGTTTCGAGGACGGGCACGCGGCAGGAATCCACCACGCGGCGGATGAGGCCTGCGCCTCCCCTGGGGATCATGAGGTCTATATATCCTCTGAGAGACATCATATCGTCCACCACGTCATGGGAGACTCCGCCGACGAGGGCGATGGCGCTTTCGGGGATGGAGGTCTTATTGAGGGCATCGCGCATGACGGAAACTATGGCGGTGTTGGAGGCGAGGGCGCTTCCGCTTCCTCTGAGGAGGACGGCACTTCCTGCTTTAAGGGCGAGGCCTGCGGCATCCACCGTTACGTTGGGGCGTGCCTCGTAGATCATACCGATGACACCGAGGGGAACGCGCACCTTTTTGATGTGCAGTCCGTTGGGACGGGTGAATTCCTCGATGACCTCGCCGACGGGGTCGGGAAGGGCGGCTACCTGACGGACACCCTCTGCCACGTCTGCGATACGGGCTTCTGTGAGGGTCAGTCTGTCGAGCATGGCTTTGGGGGTGCCTTTATTGACGGCGGCATCGACGTCCTTTTTATTTGCGTCGAGGATCTCGCCGCATCTTTCCATTAGTGCGTCTGCGATAAGGTTCAGGGCGCGGTTCTTTTCTTCTGTGGTAGCGACAGCGAGGCTGACGGCGGCGGCCTTTGCCGCTTCTGCCTGAGTTATGAGTTCGTGATTCATAGTGGATTTCCTTTCGGGGACGTTTTGTTTTTCAGTTGTCCCATGGGTGGCTTATGAGACTCGGGTGTGCCACTCAATGCGTGGGAGTACGGGGGAGAATGGGTCAGAAGGACAGCTCGGTTATAACGAGGTTATCCTTATGGATAGCCACCTCGCTGTGCATATCGCGGCGGTTCATCATATCGTTAAGGGCAGTTTTTGAGAAGGCGGCAATGCCTCTGCCTACCTGACGGTGGTCGCCGGAGGTGAGTACTCTTACTACGTCGCCTTTGGAAAAGTCTCCTTCTACGGCGGTGATGCCTGCGGTGAGGAGGCTTTTGCCGTGGTGCTCGATGGCTTCTGCGGCGCCTTTGTCGATGAAGACGTTGCCGCCGGAGGGGGCGTAGAATGCCATCCACTGGAGGCGTGTTTTGAGGCTTCCGTCTGCTTTGAACAGCGTGCATTTCGCTTCGCCCATAACGGCTTTGACTATAACGTTTTCGTCCTTTGAGGAGCAGATGACCACTGGGACTCCTGCTCTTGTGGCGAGGGATGCGCCCTTGATTTTGGTTATCATGCCGCCCGTGCCGTTGGCACTTCCTGCGCCTCCTGCGAAGGACTCGATCTCGGGGGTGATGCGCTCGATGACGGGGATATGCTCCGCATCGGCGTGGGAGGTCGGATTTTTGGTATAGAGTCCGTCGGTATCTGTCATGAGAACGAGGAGGTCTGCGTGGAGCATTGCCGCCACCTGTGCGGAGAGGGTATCGTTATCTCCCACGTGAAGCTCCTCCACGGCGATGGTATCGTTTTCGTTTATGATGGGCACGGCTCCGCGGCTGAGGAGGATCTCAAGGGCGGAGAATGCGTTTTTATAGCGGCGTTTATCGGTGAAGTCCCCTCGGGTGAGGAGTATCTGGGCGGAGACGTAGCCTCGCTCAGCGAAGAATTTGGTATATTCCTCCATGAGAAGTCCCTGACCGACGGCGGCGGACGCCTGCTTTGCGGCGACGGAGGATGGGCGTGAGGTATAGCCGAGGGCGCGGAAGCCTGCGGCGATGGAGCCTGACGTGACTATCACGCAATCATGACCCATGTCGCGGACGTCGGAGACCTGTCTTACGATCTCGCGTATTTTATCGCGGTCAATGTCTCCCCCCTTGCAGGTGAGGGAGCTTGTGCCGATCTTTATTATGTACAGCTTTTTATTCATGGCAGACCTTGCCTTTCGTGGGGTTATTTTGCTTTGATAATATAAGTTATATTGTACCACAGCAGAGTGGTAAAGTCAAAGGTAAAATGGGATCAATCCTTTAAAATATTGCCTTTTTTCACGTTTTCTTCGACGATGTTGACGGAGTAGCG
>CAYYRY010000143.1:0-5345 GCA_964474245.1 uncultured Ruminococcus sp.
GCAATATTGAATCTGCGTTCAAGCTTTTCAACAATGCGGATGTCGGGTGTTTTATACAGTCCCTTTTCTGCCGGTTTATGCTCGGCAAGCTGAAGACTATGGGAATCATATATGAGAGTATAGCCTGCAATTCCGGTTTTTACTCGGTATGCCTTGGAGATGCCTCCGTCAATTACAAACAGCCTGCCGTCAGCCTTGACGGGACTTTCACCTTCCTTTTGATTAACAGGAACGTGACCGTTTATAATATGACCCTTATCGGGATCAAGGCCGAATTCCTTCAAGATACACTTACATATTGATGCATTATGACTCAGCTTGTAGTATGGGTCGAAGATCTCATTGGCTTCGGGTATGTCAGCGCCAATAAAAAGTCTCTCAAAGAAAGCAAGGCGGTTCTTTCCAAAGAGAGGTGAGTCCTTGCCGCACCACAGGTACCACATATAGTCACAGGCGGCAGATTGTTCATCGGTACCTGAGGGAGAGAAATATGCTTTTCTGATCACACGGTCGATCTTATCAAACAGAGCTTTACCTGATGCCGCACCGTCTGGAGTTACTACTTCTCTGAATGTACCGTCCTCATTCATGGGAACACATCCGTGATACATAACGTTACCGTTATATACCTTGTACATTGACCCGTGGGAGTAGATAAATCTGATATGCTCGTTAAGAAGTCTGCTGTGGTGGAATGAATTGACAAGCACACCCATAAGTTCTTCCTCTGCTTCAGTGAGGCGGAGGGGGTCAGCGGGGTCAACTGTTGGGAAATTCGTATCGAGAAGGGGATATATGATGCCGCCTAAGCTGACACATCCGTTTTCAAAATCAATATTCTTGAAGACAGATCTGTCGTCCATGCCGTATTCAGGATGTCTCGATATTATTGCACCCTCAAGCTTAAGCTGGATAACGGCGATCGCCTTGTGCATTTTTGCGGTAAGAGATTTGTCTATTACATCGTACTTAACGTCATCGAGGGTCTTTGGTATAAAGAGGGAACAGTCATCATCGTTATATACTTCTGCTGCAAAGACCGAGAGGGGACGCAGGTTAAGCCCGTAACCGTCCTCAAGGACGTCAAGACTATTGTAGCCGAGGGCGATCCTTATGACATTTGCAATAAGAGCCTTGTTTCCGGAAACAGCTCCCATCCATGAAACGTCATGATTACCCCACTGAAAATCTATATGCTTGCGCTTTATAAGTTCATTCATGATCTTATCTGCACGGGGACCTCTGTCAAACACGTCTCCGAATATGTGAAGTCTTCCCACGGTCAGAGATCTTATTAGGGCTGCAAGTGCAATAATAAAGTCATCAGCGATCTCCGTGTCGATTACTGTTCTGATTATTTCCTCATAATAGAAGTCGCGGTTAATGTCGTCGGTTACATTGAGAAGCTCGTCAAGAACGTATCCGAAGCTTTCGGGCATTTTACTGCGCACGGAAGCACGGGTATACTTCGCAGATACGGTTTTGCAGACAAGGATCATACGGTATATGGTAAGCCAGCGCCATTCATTTGACAGTTCACCGGTTTTCTCAAGATTCTTTATATATTTTTCAGGGTAGTATATAAGCTGAGCAAGCTCTTCACGGTCAGCGGCAGAAACGCTTTTGGAAAATATATCATCTATCTTGAATTTTATCATACCGGAAGCACTTCTGAGAAGATATAAAAATGATTTGTGCTCACCGTGAATATCGCTGAAAAAGTACTCAGTGGTCTTAGGCAAAGTTCTTCTTGCATTGAGACTTATGATCTCAGCAGCTGCAGATCTGATATTGGGATATACGTCAGACAGGACAGCAAGATATTTGTCATTCTTCATAATGTTTCAACCTCCGTCAGATTGAAAGAGTTCTCTTATAATTATAATATATATTGCGTCTTCTGTCAAAGGATAAATGGTGAATTTTTATGCTTTTTCAGATAAATGTTATGATTTTTTAATGGGTCTTTGTATCTCTTTATCATACGCAAGTCTTAATTCACAGATAATAACATAATATTGACTGATGTAAATACGAAAGTTGCAGTTATAATATAGTTGGAGGAGACCGCTTTGAAGTCGAAGAGAAGCTTTCTTGTGAGTGCATTATATTTAGCGGGGATAAACATTTTTTTGAGAGGGGTAGCGCTTAGCTTTAACGCATACGTGTCAGGAAAGATAGGGACTGAAAGTATGGGACTGTTTACTTTGGTCATGAGTGTCTACGGTCTTGTGCTTACTATTTCAACCTCCGGTGTTAATCTTGCCGCTGTGAGACTGACTGCGGAATGTCACGCCCTGATTCAAAAAGCAGATTCAGACGAAAAAATATACCGTTCCGTCTCAATTAAAGTGATTGCGCGTTGCGTCACCTACAGCCTGATGTTCAGTATACCAACCAGCTTTGTACTTTATTTCGCAGCTCAGTTTATTGCAGAACACCTGTTATGCGACATCAGGTGTCTTTTGTCGTTGAGAGTGCTTTCGTTGAGTCTCGTACCGATATCTCTTACAAGTACCTTTTCAGGCTTTTTTACCGGTATCAGAAAGGTATATAAAAATGCAGTTGCTTCAATCAGTGAGCAGGCTGTGAAGATAATTATCACTTCCGGTGCGCTGTCACTTTCGATGACTTTTTTCACGGATAAGGTAGAATATTATTGTCTTGCGGTGGTAGGCGGAGCTGCAATTTCGGAAGGCTTTTCTCTCGTTTTGTATCTTATAATGTTTCTGTGTGATTCCAAGCGTCCAAATGATACAGTTATCAAGAAAGGACAGGGTACAGTTCCGAAGGTGACTTTGAATAATGTGTTTAAGGTAGCTTTCCCCGTGGCACTCGGAGCTTATGTAAGGCAGGGATTTTCAACAGCAGAGCATCTTGCAATCCCCGGAGGACTAAGACGATCGGGACTCGGTTCCAAGGGGGCACTTGAAATTTACGGAGTATTACAGGGAATGGTGTTCCCGCTGATCCTTTTTCCGTCATCGGTTTTACTGTCAGCCACGGGACTGCTCGTTCCTGAGCTTGCTGAAAGCAATGCAACGGGAGATGCTGACAGGATCAGACGAATTACCGAAAGGGCATTCAAAGCGACCTGCATCTTCTCGGTGGGGTGCACCGGAGTCTTGTTTGTTTTTTCGGAATACATAGGTTTATCCGTATATTCAAGCCCAGATGCGGCTCACTATATACGTCTTACCGCACCGCTTATTCCGATTATGTATTTCGATATGTGTGTTGACAGTATACTTAAGGGAATAGGCGAGCAGTTTCATTCAATGGTGATAAATATTATAGATTCCGCGCTCAGCTTTTGTCTGGCTTTGATCCTCGTTCCTGCATTTGGGATACAAGGTTATCTCGTATCGGTATACGTTTGCGAAGGACTTAACTGTTTTTTGAGTATACTCAGATTAAAAAAAGTTACAGGTGTTTCTTTTTACCCCTTGAAGAATCTCGTGAATCCGACAGTATGCTCTTTGCTTTCGTTGTTCGTTTCAACGGGATGGAATTTAGCATTTAGAGATAGCGGTGAGTCGGCTTTGCGTATGGTTATTGCCGTTTTGCTTTATCTGAGTTTGACCGTTATTTTTGAAAAATCCGTTAAAAATAAGAAAAGATTTCAAGATAATGTTGAAAATAGTCATGCTGGGTAGTATAATATATAATACCATCCTTTTGTTATTGCTTCACAGGCTAATACATGATAAAATATGCTTGTAGTTATGTTTATAAGCAGGATGGGTATATAAGTGAACGATATGAAGTTTGATAAAATGTCAGGAGATAAGCTTCTTTCGAGGCTCTTCGTCAGTATGTGGGTGCTTGTGTCATTATTTGCCGTTTACATAATGTTTTCGACTTTATTGATCGTGGCATATCCTGTGGATACCATTGGTTTGTCATCACATATTCCCGAAGCTGTTGAGCATCTTCTGGCTTCTGTTGTTGTTTGCCTCGGGTTTGGCGCTGCATCGGAATATATGTCAAATAAATGAAGCTTATCATTTTGTAACATTTTATGTTGGAGTAATTGATGGAAAAGCTGATCGCACGTTTTGAAAAGGCTGTAAGGGACACGGGTATTGCTGTGCCCCTATGCGGTAGTTGCAGAATAATCGTAGCCTATTCAGGCGGTGCAGATTCCTCACTTCTCCTTTTTCTTACAGCAAAGTATTTTATTCCGAGAGGTGTTGAAGTTCAAGCGGCGCATCTGAATCATATGATCCGCGGTGATGAAGCGATGAGAGACGAAAGCTTTTCCGAAGATATTGCCGCTTCATACGGTATTCCGATTCGAGTAAAACGTGTCGATATACCAGCACTGACATCAGACGGCGGCAGTGTTGAAGATGTTGCAAGAAGGGAAAGATACGCTTTTTTCAAAGAGTTGTCCGATGAGGCAATATGTGAAGGAAAAACGGTATACGTATTTACCGCACATAATGCAGACGATAACCTTGAGACCGTAATATTCAATCTCGTGAGAGGTGCTTCTGTCAAGGGCATTTGCGGAATTCCTCCCGTGCGCGAGGGAAGATACGTAAGGCCTCTTCTTTCCTTTACGGGAAAAGAAATACGTGAGTTGTGCGATCTGCACGGTATCCATTACGTGAATGACAGCACAAACTTTGAAACAGAATATACAAGGAACTATATAAGACATACAATTGTTCCGAGTCTTGAATATCTTGTGCCGTCTCCTCAGAATGCGGCTTACAGAATGTGCAGTCTTTTGAGACGGGATTCCGATTACCTTGATGCTGAGGCGGATAAGTTTTTGGGAAAATCCGAAACGACCCTGAGCAGACGTGATACTGAGGGACTTCATGATGCAATATTATCGAGGATCATTGTAAAGCTGTACGACAGAGTGGCGGCATTAAATCCGCAAAGGCCTCATATTGAAAAGAGTCACGTTGACCTGATCATGCAAAGGTTAAGAACTGATCCCGGAGGCTGTTCCATTAGTGTTCCCGGTAATATTTCTTTTGTTTGTGACCCCGTATCCTTCGGCTTCAGATATCTAATTGCAGATGAACCTTTTACGGCTGACGTTTCAGCAGAGGAGATACATGAAAACGTTATTCTTGATAAAAACGGATATACGGTCCTTTTAACAGATGATTTCAGTAAAAAAACGAAATTCGAAAAAGAAAATATTTACAATTTATCAATACACAAAGCTGTAAAATTTGATAAAATAAAAGGAAAGCTGAAAATCAGAGTAAGATGTGACGGCGACGTATATCGCTTCGGCGGAATTACGCGCAAGGTCAAGAAGCTTTTCTCTGAGAGAAAGCTTCCCGGTAGAGTAAGGGACACGCTTCCGGTTTTCTTTGATG
>CAYYRY010000144.1:0-5320 GCA_964474245.1 uncultured Ruminococcus sp.
TTACTCGGATCGATCGCATAATATCGGTACTGCTGCTTCAGCGGCTGTCACTCCTTTTACAGCTCGTCCGCCAGTACCTTCCGATCTTGCCACCTTCCCGCAAGGAAATAGATCATGCTTGGGACGGCGTATCCGTAGGGGGCAAGACCGTAGCCCAGCACAAAGCCGAAAAATCCGAGGTCAAGGAATATGCCGAAGAGCCAGCTCAGACCTATTCTGAGCACGACTCCATCGAGAAGCGCGAGGACCATGCTGAGCTTGGCGTTGCCGATGCCCTGTATGAATGCACCGCTGCCGCGCATTACGGAAAAGGCAGGGAACATCCATAGTATCGCTTTTATGAATTCACCCGACATATCATGAACCAGCGGGTCGTCGGAGAAGATCTTAAAGAGCTGACCTCCGATGGTCACGTACAGCACCATAAAGAAGAGCGTCAGCAGGGCAGAGTAGACCCACGCGACGTGAACGACCTTTTTCGCGCGGCCCGGTTCTGCGGCGCCGATATTTTGACTGATCATGGGGACGGCGGCGTACTGTATGCCTTGGGATATCTTGTTAACTATATCGTCTATTCTCACACCCACGCCGAAGGTTGCGGATGCCACGACGCCTATATCGTTTATCATGGCATTGACAACGAGCATGGAAAGATTGATGAAGCCCGACTGTATTGCCATAGGCGTTCCGAGACCAGTTATCATGCCGACGTATTTGAATTTCGGCACGAAGCTGTGTGCTTTAAAGTCAAAGCCGAAGGACTCCTTTTTGCGGAAAAGGTAAAACAGTGAGAACACGAAGGATACTGCCTGACCGATTATGGTCGCCCAGGCGGCACCGGCTACGCCAAGACCGAGGACTCCCGTGAAAAGGATATCGAGCACGAGATTGACGACTGATGCGATACCGATAAAGAGGAAGGGGCGTTTGGCGTCTCCCATGCCTCTGAGGACAGCGGATACCATATTGTAGCCCGCAGTGAAGAACAGACCCGCGGAGCAGATGACGAGATAATCTCTTGCCATTTCGTACGATTCCCCGGGGATCTTCATTACGTCAAGTATCACGCTCTGGGCGCAAAGCATGGCACAGGTGAATGTCAGCGCAATGACGGTAATAAAGGAGAAGAGAGTACCGATAATATCGTTCATTTCCCGTCTTTTTTTTGCGCCGAGGGCTTGCGCCAGAAGGACTTGTCCCGCGTTTGAAAAACCAAGGCAGACCATGGTTGCAAAATTCACTATCTGACTGCTTTGAGAGACCGCCGAGAGTCCGGGAGTTCCAACAAACTCGCCGACGATTATCATATCTATCGTGCTGTACAGCACCTGAAGGGCATTTGAAGCCATAAAGGGTATTGCAAAGAAAAAGAGCATCTTTGCAATATTCCCCTGAGTAAAATCCTTGGATAATTTCTTTGTACCCACTCTTACAACATCTCCTTAACGACGTTTCTGTTTCTAAGACATATTTTATCATATTTCTATGAACATTTCAATCGTCGCTAAGATACTTCTGCTTACAACACGCCGTTAACCGTCGAAAAAGATGAAAGGACACTTATTAACTCACGCCTATAGCCGGCACAGGCATGAAATATCTCCCCCGAAATGACGAAGATCATCGCGGGGGAGACACTATAAAAGCTTACCTTACTACTTCAAAACGGAGACAGCCGCACCGATGGTCTTCTCAAGAGCTTCACGGCCGTATTTATCAACGTCGGATTTGCTCTTTTCACCGTGTGTCAGACAGCCTGCACCGCCGATGCAACCGCCGACGCAAGCCATTCCCTCGATGAAGTTTCCGTCAAGCACTCCCTTGTTCAGCTTGAGAAGTGCCATACGACATGCTTCGATGCCGTCGCATACAACTGGCTTTATCTCAAAGTCAATATTTTGCTCCTTCATAGCCTGCGCTGCCGCATCGGTAAGACCGCCGCTGCGGGCAAAGATCCTGCCGAAGTAGGAGGCGTTGTCAAGCACGCCCTCCTCAAGGGTCTCGATATTGATATCACGGCTGTCAAAGAGAGCTTGAAGCTCCTCAAAGGTGAGGACGGTGTCAACGTACGGCTTTACCTCATCAAGCTGTGCTTCAGCTTTTTTAGCGGTACACGGACCGATGAAGATCACCTTTGCACCCGGAGTCGTTTCCTTAATGTACTTTGAAAGCGCCGCCATAGGTGACATATTGTGTGAGATGTGCTCTGTGAGAGTGGGGAAAGCGGACTTTATGTACCTCACGAATGCAGGACAGCATGAGCTTGTCAAGAGTCCCTTTTCGGAAAGCTCCTTCGCCTCCGCCATGGCGACCATATCCGCACCCAGCGCCGCTTCGATAACGTCGTGGAAGCCGAGGACCTTCAGTCCCGTTATGACCTGACCGAGCTTGGCGTAGGAGAACTGGCTTGAAATGGACGGAGCCACGACAGCGTATACCTTATAGCCTTCGCCTTTGGTGTTCCTCTCGCTTTTTTTCAGGATATCAATGGCGTTGACCATATAGGATTTATCCGTGATGGCACCGAAGGGACACTGATAAACGCAAGCGCCGCACTGTATGCACTTGGAGTTGTCGATCTTAGCCGCCTTCTCCTCATTCATGGAGATGGCTTTTACCTTGCAGGCGTTCTGGCAGGGACGCTTGCGGCTTACGATGGCGGTAAAGGGACATACCTTTGCGCAAGCACCGCATTCCTTACATTTTGATTTGTCAATATGTGCAACGTGGTTGTGATCAAAGGAGATGGCTCCGAACCTGCATACGTCCTCACAACGGTGGGCAAGGCATCCGCGGCAGGCGTTGGTGACCTCAAATCCTCCGACGGGACACTCGTCGCAGGCAATTTCAATGACCTCGATGACGTTTGGATTGCTTTTGTCCCCGCCCATGGCGAGCTTCACGCGCTCACCGAGGATAGCACGCTCCTTATATACACAACAACGCATCGTTGCCTCTTTTCCGGGAGCAAGCTGCTTTGGAATATCCATAATATTGTCAAGGAGCCTGTCACTCCATGCGAGGCGCGCGACCTCACGTAAGACCTTGTATTTCAGATGTTGTACCTTTGTGTCAAATTTTCTCATATATTGATCTCCCTTCAGTCGCAAGGAGCCGTCACGCAGTAAGGCTGATACTCACCCTCATAAGGCTCAGCCCTCACGCCGTTTTCCTTGCCTGTGAGTGACGTCGGTCTTATAGTCCGACGCTCTTGATAACCTCCGAAAGAGCTGCCGCGGATGCACGGAGCTTCGCTATTTCATCGTCGGCAAGCCTTTGCTCGATTATGGATCTTACACCGTGTCCGTCAACGAGAGAGAGGGAACTGAGACAAACGTCACGGATCCCGTATTCGCCCTCGTGCAATGACGAAACGGTAAGGGCGGTTTCAGAGTTTCCGGCTAAGGTCTTTACGATATGCGTCGTGGACATTCCGATACCGTAAACGGTACAACCCTTGCGGGAAATGATCTTTCCTCCCGACTTTTTAACGTAGGTTTCGATATCCTCACGCTTATATTCCGTTGGAATGCCGCTTGGTGTGACCACCGACTGCCTGAACTCGTCAAGGGGAACTCCCGCAATGGTCGCGTTAGACCACGATACGAATGAGGTATCTCCATGCTCGCCGAGAACGTTGGCGTGTACCTGCTGCTTGTTTACATTGTATATCTCGGCAAGGCGTGTGCGCAACCTTATGGTGTCGAGCACGGTTCCCGTTCCGAACACCTGATTTTTGGGAAGCCCCGTATACTTAAGGAATGCATACGTCAGGATGTCCACGGGATTCGCCACGAGAATGTAGATCGCTCCCGGGGCATATTTTACGATCTCAGCAGCTATTCCGCTGATGATATTTACGTTGGTTTGCACCAGCTCCAGACGCGTCTGACCGGGCTTTCTTCCGATTCCCGAGGTGATGACCACAACGTCGGAGTCGACCGCGTCGCAGTAGCTTCCCGCGTAGATATCGCAGTTGTCGATGAAGGGAGTAGCCTGCTTGATATCCAAGGCTTCTCCAAGGGCTTTATCGGTATTGATGTCGATCAGAACTACCTCGGATGCGGCGTTTCTTGCAAGTAAAGCAAATGCTGTGGTGGCTCCCACCGAGCCTGCGCCAATAATCGTTACCTTTTTCTTCATAGTAAACTCCATTCAGCCTCGAATGAGGCGAAACAAATAATTATGAAATAAACACGTGTCTGCGTAGCAGATAAAAATCGGAATATTGATTTTTAGTTTTTATTTACGTACTTCACATTTTATCGGAAAAGGTGAATGTGCTTGAAACCAAGATTCTCTTTAGATTTAAACTGTTTGAACTTTCACGCAAATCTCAATTCAGCCTACGGCTGTACAAAAAATAATGAAACAAAAGCCGAAACGTTTAAAAATAGCTTACCTTGATGCGCTTTCCCATTTTCTTTAAGCAGAGGGAAAGCTCCTCCACGAGGTTCATCTTGATATTGAAATTGATGGGAAGATCGGGATTCTGGTGAGCAGGGTTGACAGCTCTGCCCACGTAAAAGTTGATATCCGTTGCTTCCTCGAAGAGCAGACGGCTGATAAGGGAAGCGCCGTCCTTCTTGAAGCTCCAATCCTCATACAGCTCATTCTCTCCAAGGTAATCCTTGGCATACTGTATGACCTTGTTCATCGTGATAACGCCCTCCGTAACAAGGTCAACGCCTTCGATGTGGGCAATGGGAGGAACGTCGCTGCGCTCAAAACTAAGGCTTGCTCTGACGGGCTTGCCGAGATACTTTGCGGCAATAGACGAGGTGGTGCCTCCGCACACGATGTGCTTGCCCTCCTTTGAGAAGAACAGGGACATCATTCTGTTAGCATCGTCGCGGTTTGAGGGAGGACCGAACAGAATGTTCATTGGCTCTCTCCGACGGACCTTAACTACACAGGCGGTGGTGTCGTCTCCCGGCTTGTGACCGTAGAGATTATCGCACTCGTCAACGAGCATCGTGGAAAGGTTCTTTGCGGTGTATCCGCCTGCGACGAGAACCTGCATATAATCTGCAATATCCTCGCGCTTCCAGCCGAAGTTGTATTTACCGCCCATACCCGCGTGGGGACAACCGTCGCTCATGGCGATGAATACGTCGTTTTCCTGCAGGTAGATCGTGGACTTGTATATTTTCTTACCGCCGATATTCATTTCGGTCTTGGGGTAATCGTAGATTCCAAAATCTCTTATGACGATCACGTGAGGATTGTCGTACTGAATGATCTCGGCGACCTGATTATTCAGCAAATGAATGATGGTAAATGTGGAATACGCCACGCCTCGCACCGAGCATACGGGAAG
>CAYYRY010000145.1:0-5270 GCA_964474245.1 uncultured Ruminococcus sp.
GAAACAGAGCTGCACTTTTTCCGAATGTAAAAATGCATCTTTTGATCAAAAAGAGTACACAAAACAAAGCCTATACATAAATATAGCCTGCAGAGTATATTATTCAGTTGTGTCGCAAGTTTATTTTAACATATTAATATAATAATGTCAATAAGTAAAGAAAAATCTGTAAACTCCTTTCCTTTATAAAAACGCAGGAGCATAACACTCCTGCGCATTATTTATTCACCAATCAAAATACAAAACCTCGCGAACATCGCAGCTGCTTCACATCTTTGGGCAGTATCACCGGGGGAGAGGGTCAACTTTCCTGCTGTGCTTTTGCCCGTGATTATACCTTCGCCCACCGCCCATTCAAGGGACTCTTTGAAGTCTCGGTAGGGGCTGACGTCTTCGCTGTCGGGGAAGTCTTCAAGGTCTGCCGTTCCGTTAAGTTCCATACCTTTATAGTCCCTCAGGTACCTGAATAAGAACACCGCAAGCTGTTCACGTGTCACCTCAGCGTTGGGGGTGAACGTATTTTCCGACGTGCCCGAGGTAATGCCGTTTGCCTCCGCCCATATTACGGCGTTTGCGTACCATGAGCTTTCCTTCACGTCCGTGAATTTGTCCGTGTACTGTACATGGGGTTTTCCTTCTAAGTTATACAGTATCTGCACGATCATCGCTCTTGATGTGGTAACACCCGGTGAAAACAGATTACCGTCCGTATTTGTGCCGTTCATTAGTCCGTGACTGTGGGCGTATACTACCCATTTATAGTACCAAGCTGTGTCGGAGACATCGCTGAAAGGGAAGGGTGTGGTCGTAACATCCGGAATACCTATCTTGTAAAAATCAATGTGTACGAAGTCTTCGAGATGATCAAACAGCTTTGCGTTTGATTTGAGGGTGTAGTTGCCGAATTCTGCTGCAGGGAAATCGTTCATGCTTCCCCTCGGCATGAGCACGTTCTCATATATGATACCGTAGCGCTGCTGATATCTGACTCCGTTTACAATGTCGCCGATCATGGTGAAGCTGAGGCTGTCGGGTTTTTCCGAAGCGTAGATGGCATTGTTCTTTACCGTTGAGCCGGCGGGATTGAAGAATAACGACGGGTCGTTTTTATCTGTTATCTTCGATATTGCAGTTGGGATATTCAACTGAGTCAGCACAGGGTATTCATAGGTCCACTTTTCATTTACTGCAGACCTCAGTATCTGTGAGACGGCATTGAAGAATGATTCATCCGCAAGACTTGCAGAGCGTACAGAATCGTTATAGATCAAGGCAGATGGGGTGGTGTTGTCCTCGCCGTCATGGATTATCACATTATTTTCAACTAAAAGACTTCTTCCTCCGTCAAGAAAAATTCCTACGTCGGCATTTTTTATTATGTTTCCCGTTACTTCTGATAAGGATACACCGTTATCAAGAGAAATACCGTAGCTTCCTGAGTCTTCAAGGAAGTTATTCCGTACTTCATTTCCGAGGCTGCTTACGTCGCCCGTAACGGAGATTCCGTACTCTGAGCAATCGGTGACGTGGTTATAAGTTGCAGAACTTGAGTTTCCCGAAATGATCACACCGTTAGTGGCAGACGATATTTCGTTATGGGATACTGTGTTTCCGACTCCCTCGGTATGTATGGCAGTACCTGTGACGTGTTTAATGAGACAGCTTGAAACAAGATTACCGGAATGCGTCAGCGTTGTTTTTTCACCGCCTGAGAGGAAGATCCCGCCATACGTGTTGATGATGTGACAGCCTGTGACGGTGATGTTATTGCCCTCAGCGGAAAGAGCATAGCTGCTTTTTAAGTCTGTAGGAGCTGATGTGAAGCCTGAGTTTGAAAAAACGCAGTTTGTTACGGCAATATTATCACCTGCGATCTTTAAGAGAGGTGCTTGGAGATTATCTGTAAAGGTGATACCGTTAAATGAGAGGTTAGATGCTCCCTTGATATTCAGAAGGCTTCCGCTTAGAACGGATACTGCACCGTTTTCAGATTCCGATGCTCCTGTAAAAACGACCTTCTCACCGTCTGCCGCCTTGTAATTGACCGAAAACATATCACTTCCCGAGTCACCCTTAGTAAAGACTACGGTCTCGGTGATGGGATATTCTCCTCCTGCGAAAATTACGTCAACTTCACCCGAATAGAAGCCGAAGGCTATACCTTCGTTTATGGCTTCCATTGCCTCGAAGATACTGCGAAACGGTGAGCTTTTACTGCCGTTACCGTTCTCGGAGGCGCCTGCGTCAACGTAGTAAGTCTGATACTCCGGTGCAACGGGGTATGCTGTTTGAGAAACCTGTAAAAGTAATATGGCAGTGCATAACAGCACTATCAGGATTTTTATAGCTTTGGTATGATTAACAAGTGCGTTTTCTTTATTATTGTTTATTAGGTACATGGAGGTCTCCGTTTGGTTTGCTTGATTTTAGGTTCTGTATATTTAGTATAGCATATTTTTACCTCATATACAAGTGAGCTTTGCATAAGTTTCTTCTCCGCGACATATATATTTCGTATATCCCATATGTTTATGAATTATTACGTGAAAACTGTGAAAACTACTGTTAAGCGTTAGTTTGATTTAATTTGAATTATCAGAACACTTATTGAACGGAGACTTTATGAAAACCTGTGACCTGTTTGATTTGAAGTACACTGAGGCTGGCAGCCTTCTTGAAAGATTTGATAAGCCTTGGGAGGCAGTAACTTATATAGCTGACTTTATTATGTCGATCATTGAAGTTTTGCCGAAAGATATTTATAAGGAGATAAAACGCGGAGTGTGGGTTGCACGGTCGGCAAGGATCGCTGACAGCGCTTCTGTCTCAGCGCCGTGCATTATCGGTGAAGACACAGAAGTAAGACATTGTGCATTCATCAGGGGCTCTGTGCTTGTGGGAAAGGGATGCGTTATCGGGAACTCATGTGAGATAAAAAACAGCATTCTGTTCGATTCTGTACACGTACCGCATTTTAATTACGTGGGTGACTCTATCCTTGGGTATTCGGCTCACCTTGGTGCAGGTGCACTTACGTCCAACGTTAAGAGCGACCGCAGTGACATATGTGTTACTGACGGAGACTTAAGGGTGAACACAAAGCGGTATAAATTAGGAGCGATCATTGGAGATAATACGGAGATAGGGTGCGGTGCGGTGCTTTGTCCCGGCAGCATTATAGGAAAAAACTGCATCGTATATCCGCAGACGACCGTGCGCGGCACGGTACAAAGCGGCAGTATTTACAAATCTATTGATAACGTCATTATGAAGGTTTGAGACTTATATTTTGCTTGGAAGCTGACATACTTTACAACTCAGGATGATAGTCTGAAAGGAGAAGCATATGTGTGGTATTATCGGATATACGGGAATCAGGAAGGCACTTCCGATGTTGCTTGAGGGACTTGCGGCGCTTGAATACAGAGGATACGATTCAGCAGGAGTAGCTTATTTTGCAGACGGGGTGATAAAAGCTGTGAAATCGGGCGGAAGACTCCGGAATCTTTCCGGAAAGCTTTGCTCACTTGACACAGATACGGTTACCTGCGGCATTGGTCACACGAGATGGGCAACTCACGGCGAAGCATCAGACAGAAATTCTCATCCTCACGGCAACGAAAGGGTATATGCTGTTCACAACGGTATAGTTGAGAACTTCGGTGAGATTTCCGACTACCTTACCGGGATCGGATATACATTTACTTCAGATACCGATACTGAACGCGCAGTGCTTTTGATCGATCATATATACAGGAAGACAGGTGACCCGATAATTGCGCTTACTGAAGTGCAGAAGCATCTGAAAGGCTCATATGCCATGGCAATAGTGTTCGGTGACTATCCCGAAGCAATATATGCTATGCGGAGGGAAAGTCCGCTTCTTGTGTCACCGTCAGATACCGGTTACTTCCTGGAATCGGACATTTCCGCCGTGCTCAGATATACCGACAGCTTCGTCCGTCTTGAAGAAGGCGAGATAGCGCTGCTGACAAAGGATACTGCGAAGTTCTATGACTCCGACGGCGTACAAATTAATAAAGCATACGAAAAGGCGACTTGGGATATTGAAGCTGCTGAACGGGGTGGGTACCCTCATTTCATGCTCAAGGAAATATTCGAGGAGGGTGAAGCCATCAGAAAAACTCTCCGCACGAGGATAAAGGACAGTCTGCCCAATATTGGGATAAAATCTGATACATTTAAAAACGTGGGGACGATCCATATAACTGCATGCGGAACCGCAATGCACGCAGGGCTTATCGGAAAAATTGCGATAGAAAAGCTTGCAAGAATACAGGTAAATGTAGAGATAGCCTCGGAGTTTCGATACAAAGACCCGATCTTAGGGGAAAACGATCTTGTAATCGTCATATCACAATCAGGAGAAACTGCGGATTCGCTGGCGGCTCTCCGTCTTGCAAAGACGAGAGGAATAAGTACTTTGGCTATAGTAAATGTCCCCGGCTCAACTATTGCAAGGGAAGCTGACAGTACCCTCTACACATGGGCGGGACCTGAGATCGCAGTGGCAAGCACCAAGGCATATTCGGTTCAGATAGCACTTCTATACCTCATAGCAACGGAAGCTGCACTTGAAAAAGGAGCTGTCAGAACTGAAGATGCGATGAAGCTCTGTGATGAGTTAAGCGGTATCAATAAACGCATCGAGATGACATACCGACTTGCTGATACTTGCCGAAATCTGGCTGAACGGTATAAGGATCACGAGAGCATTTTCTTCATCGGGAGGGGACACGACTATGCTCTGAGCATGGAAGCGGCGTTAAAAATGAAGGAGATATCGTATATACACTGCGAAGCATATGCGGCAGGTGAGCTGAAGCACGGAACAATCTCGCTGATCGATAAGGGAACACCGGTTATTGCTTTTGCTACCCGTCAGTCGGTTTATGATAAAATGCTCAGTAATATCAAGGAAGTTAAGGCACGTGGGGCTGACGTCTTGCTGTTGGTTCCCGAAGGGACAGAGGTTGCAGATGGGACGGCTGACGAGAGGGTATTCATACCGAAGGTATCCGATATTTTCATGCCGCTGACAACGGTGACCGTGGCACAGCTTCTGGCGTATTATGTTGCCGTTGCCCGCGGATGTGACGTGGATAAGCCGAGAAATCTTGCGAAGTCTGTTACTGTTGAGTAAGCATTTATGAACCGGCAGTACGGGTTTGGAATTATATTGGGAGGAGACGCTAAGTTTGAAATAAATAAACATCTCTCCGGGAACAGAAGGCATAGAAACAAAGACT
>CAYYRY010000146.1:0-5232 GCA_964474245.1 uncultured Ruminococcus sp.
AATAGGAAGTGCTTCATGAGAATTTTAGGCATAGACCCGGGTATCGCCATTGTGGGATGGGGTGTGGTTGACTACGCTTGCGGCAAGTTCAGACCCGTTGCGTACGGCTCCATACGCACCAAGGCAGAAACTCCGACAGAGGTGCGTCTTCGCGAGGTGTATGACGGGATGACGGAGATAATCGAAAAGTATAAGCCTGAGACCTTTGCTCTCGAGGAGTTGTTCTGGAACACCAACCAGAAAACGGGCATTATTGTTGCCGAAGCGAGGGGAGTTATCATTCTCAGTGCCGTGAAGCACGGACTTGACGTGAACGAGTACACTCCTCTCCAGATCAAGCAGTCTGTCGTTGGATACGGAAGGGCGGAAAAAAAGCAGATCATATCCATGGTCACCATGATGCTCGGACTTCCGAAGCCTCCGTCTCCCGATGATACAGCCGATGCTCTTGCGGTGGCGATATGCCACGGTCACAGCGCCTCGTCACGTCTTCGTGACTACTATAATAAGCCTACGACTATGAAAGGAAAGATAACCTGATATGTGGATCTGCGATAATTGGAAGGACTATGAGCTTTTAGATGCTTCTGCAGGAGAACGACTTGAAAGATGGGGGGATTACATACTCATCCGTCCCGACCCTCAGATCATCTGGAACACACCGAAGCGCGACCCCCTGTGGAAAAAGGCTCACGGTGTATATAAGAGACGCGGTGGCGGCGGAGCATGGACAGTTGCCAATATGCCTGAGATGTGGAGCATCGGTTACGGTGCGTATAAGTTCCAGATCAAGCCCATGGGCTTTAAGCACACGGGAATCTTCCCAGAGCAGGCGGCAAACTGGGATTGGGCGTCAGATATAATCAGACGCGCTGTAAAAAACGAGCCTGAAAGGTATGAAAACGGCGGACCCTCCGTTCTGAATCTGTTCGCTTATACAGGAGGCGCGACCGTAGCCTGCGCTGAAGCGGGGGCGGCTCTTTGCCACGTTGATGCATCCAAGGGCATGGTTGCGGCGGCAAAGGAGAACATGAGACTCACGGGCCTTGAGGATGCGCCGTGCAGATACATTGTTGACGACTGTAAAAAGTTCGTCGAGAGGGAGCTTCGCCGCGGCAGAAAGTATGATGCGGTTATCATGGATCCTCCGTCCTACGGAAGAGGACCAAACGGTGAAGTCTGGAAGCTCGAGGAATGTGCTGCTGAGCTTATTTCCCTTGTGGCAAGCGTGCTCAAGGATGAGCCGCTGTTCTTCCTTATTAATTCTTATACCACCGGTCTGTCGCCCGCTACCATGGGATATATGCTTATGAGCAGTCTCGGCGAGAGGGCAAATCTCGGTGTCCTTGAGACCGGTGAGACGGGAATTCCCGTTAAAAACAGCGGACTTGTACTCCCAAGCGGTGCCAGCGCAAGATGGACTGCAGGGCGAATAATTGAAAAATAAGGCTTTTGCCGAATATAATTTGCCTCTCTTACGTTAAGAGAGAAACAAATACTTGGAGATAAATTGAAAGGCGATCGATGGAAAACACTATTGAAGTTAAAAACCTGTCCTTTACCTACGAGGGATACGGGGACGTGCCTGACGTGCAGGCGCTTCGTGACGTCAGCTTTACCATAGAGAAAGGCTCGTTTACCGTTATTCTCGGACATAACGGCAGCGGAAAAAGTACCCTTGCAGGCGTGCTTTGTATGCTTACAGAGCCTACCTCGGGAGAGGTGTATGTCAACGGAAAGCTGATGACGGGAGAGGGTGTCACGGAGGATGACATTTTTGAAGCCCGCAGAAGAGTCGGTATGGTATTCCAGAATCCCGATAACCAGATTGTCGCTTCAGTGGTTGAAGAGGACGTTGCCTTCGGATGTGAGAATCTTGGTATTCCCGCAGATGAGATAAGGCGAAGGGTGGATTCTGCCCTTGATACCGTCGGTATGAGAAAATACGCGCGTCATGCTCCTCACAAGCTGTCGGGCGGCCAGAAGCAGAGGGTCGCCATTGCAGGCGTTATTGCGATGAAGCGGGACTGCATTATATTTGATGAAAGCACTGCCATGCTTGATCCCATGGGAAGACGCGAGGTCATGGATACCATTGAGTATCTGAATCAGGTGGAAGGCGTTACCGTTATCCTCATCACTCACTATATGGAGGAGGCGGCAAGAGCTGACAAGATCATCGTTATGAACGAGGGGAAGGTGTTGACGGAGGGGACTCCCTCTGAGGTGTTCTCCGATCCCGAGCTGCTCTGGGAGGCAAGTCTTGACGTGCCTCAGTCAACGGAGCTTTTATACAGAATGAAAAAGGCGGGACTTGACGTGCGTCTTGATATCTTCGACAACGAGGAATGTGCATCTGAGATCGCCCGTGCCATAGAGAAGAGACAGAGTGAGGTGAAGTACAATGGCTGAGATAAAGCTTAGCGGGGTAAACTACGTTTATAATAAGGGTACTCCATACGAAACTCACGCTCTTAAGGATATCGATCTGACCATCGGCGGAGGCATCACGGGAATAATCGGTCATACGGGAAGCGGTAAGTCCACCATGGTACAGCTTTTTAACGGACTTGTCAAGCCTACCACAGGCACGGTTGAAATAGATGGCGAGAGCATTTGGGAAAGTGCGGCAAAGGTCCATGCGGCAAGGTTCCGTGCAGGACTCGTTATGCAGTATCCCGAGTATCAGCTTTTCGCTTCTACGGTTTATGAGGATATAGCCTTCGGCCCCCGTAATATGGGACTGTCGGAGGATGAGGTCAAGGAGAGAGTTCTGTTTGCGGCAAGCTTTGCAAAGGTGCCGCCTGATGTAATGAACCGTTCTCCGTTTGACCTTTCAGGCGGTCAGAAGAGAAGAGTTGCCCTGGCAGGCGTTATTGCCATGCGACCTGATTTTCTGGTACTTGACGAGCCTGCGGCGGGACTTGACCCGGGCGGCAGACGCAGTATCCTCGGAGGTATAAAGGAATTCGGAAAGTCAAGCGGAACGTCGGTAGTAATTGTCAGCCACAGTATGGAGGACATGGCAAGCTACTGTGACAGGATAATCGTAATGGCATCAGGCAAGGTAATAATGGACGGGAACTGCGGTGAGGTATTCAGCAGATACAACGAGCTTATAGGCGTAGGACTTGACGTGCCGCAGATCACACGTATTGCCGCCGCGCTCGGCGAGAGGGGCATTGATATAGGCCGTGACGTATATACTGTCGGATATGCGGCAGGAATGCTAACACAGCTTCTTGACTCCTAAGGCAGCTCTTTTGAATAATAATAGAAAGTAAGGCGTGATCCGATGAAAATGGATATAGCATTCGGACAGTATTTCGAGGGCAGCTCGCTCCTCCACAGACTTGATCCGAGAGCAAAACTTATAATTTCGATCCTACATATAGTAGTACTGTTTCTGGCAAAGAACGTATATTCGTTTGCTTTTATAACGGTACTCACCGTAGCTTTGGTGCTTATATCAAAAATACCCGTAAGGATAATCCTGACGGGGCTTAAGCCCATACTGTTTATTGCTCTGTTTACGGCAGTGATCAATATATTTTTCTTCAAGGGGGAAACTGTCCTCGTATCGTTCTGGGTGATAAACATATATCTTGAAGGTCTTATCAATGCCGGACTCATCGTTTTGAGGATCGTGCTTCTCATAGCTTCAACAAGTATGCTTCTCACCTATACAACAACGCCGCTTGCCCTGACGGACGGTATGGAGCAGCTTCTGTCACCTCTTTCGAAGATCGGTGTCCCCGTACACGATTTTTCCATGATGATGACCATAGCACTCAGATTTATCCCCACTCTCATTGAAGAGACGGACAAGATCATGAATGCGCAGAAGGCACGCGGTGCGGACTTTGCCACGGGAAGTCTAATAAAGCGTGCAAAGGCGATAATCCCAATAATCATTCCGCTGTTCGTTTCTGCTTTCCGCCGTGCGGGAGACCTTGCGACCGCCATGGAGTGCAGATGCTATACGGGCGGAAAGGGAAGAACGCGTATGAACGTGCTGAAGGCAAGATGGTATGACTTTGCGGCTGTAGCTGCAGTTATCGCGGCAGGTGCGGCGGTGATCCTCATCAATATATACGTGCCCGGTTATACCGTAGCCATGTAAGTGGGGTGGAGTGATGAAACTGCTTGTCAAGCTGATGTATGACGGGACGGCATATCATGGATTTCAGTATCAGCCTAATGCCTCAAGCATTCAGGGTGTCCTGACGGAAAAAATATCTGACGCGTTCGGATTTCCCTGTACAGTCACAGGCTGCAGCCGCACCGATTCGGGGGTTCACGCTCTCGGATACTGTGCCGCAGTGGAGCCTGCGGCAGAGATATACGGTGACACTTGGTGCAGTATTCCACCGTCAAAGATACACAGACTTCTCAATATGTATCTTCCTGATGACATAGCCGTTATCGGTGCGTGTATGGTAGGGGGTTCGTTTCACCCAAGGTACAGCGCTGTATCAAAGGAGTATGTTTATCTTATAAACGACAGACCCTATCCCGATCCATTTCAGAGATTCCGTGCTTATCACGTAAAGCGAAGTATTTCAGACATGCAGACGGAGATGATGAATGCGGCTGCGGCGGAGCTTCTGGGACGCCATGACTTTTCGGGATTTATGGCAAGCGGTTCTTCCGTAAAGGATACGTCAAGATGCCTTACGCATCTTGACGTCAGGAGGCGGGAGGACGGGCTGCTGGTGCTTACTGCGGCGGCTGACGGATTCTTATATAATATGGTAAGAATACTTACAGGTACGCTTCTCGACGTGGCGTGGGGAAAGCTGTCCCCTTCTGATATGAAGGGTATACTTGAAAGCTCAGACAGAACAGCGGCAGGCTTTACCGCCCCCGCCCACGGATTATACTTAAACAAAGTGAATTACGGTGAGGATATCGTATTCCTTGCCGATTGATAAGATCTAACTTGCCCGCTGAGCGTTTCGGCGTGAAGCGAGAAAGGAGGACCCGTATGGCAAAAAGAAAAAAAGACGTATCGGAAGAGATCGTCAGAGTTGACGGGGAAATTAAACAGCAAAAAAACAGATATTACTCCAAGGTTGCCGACAGGTACAGGACGATGGGCGTCGTTGCCCTGCTGTTTCTTGCCATATTTGGCGCAGCACTCATGCTGAAATACGGAGAATATATCACCTATGATAATTTCGTATATCTCATGAGAGACTTCAACAATGTAAACGAGCAGGGTTCTGACTA
>CAYYRY010000147.1:0-5171 GCA_964474245.1 uncultured Ruminococcus sp.
CGTGAACAGCAACCATTGCGAGGTATTTTCCGATAACTATCCTCGTTAGTCCCGTAGGCAGAGAATAAAGAAGCTGATCTGTCTTATTATTCTTCTCCTCTGCAAAAGATCTCATGGTAAGGATAGGAACTGCAAGGAAAAACATAAATGAAACACTTGAAAGTGTCGTTTCAAAGGTTGGATACCCCTGATACAGGTTAATAACCGTAGAATATATACCCGTAAGGATAAGAAGGAGCGCAATAAACGTTACTCCTGTCATATTACAAAAGAACTGCTTAAATTCTTTTCTGAATTGTGCGATCATTATTCTTCACCTCCGTCATTGTTTCCGAAAAGCGGCTTGTAATCATCATCGTCTTCATCGTCTTCAACCTGATCCACTTCAGCTTCCACAGGTGCAGCATTATCGTCAGTCTTATCTTTAGGTGATTCAGTAAGAGCGAGGAATACCTTTTCGAGGGAGACCTCTTCAAACGACATGGCAATGATAGGAAGCTTCTTATCAGCAAATGCGAAGAACAAATCGTCTCTGTTATCGATTTCCGAAGGAGATTCAACTCTGGCGTGAACGATACCTGCCCCCTTCTGGGTTACCTCAAAAGAAGAAACATTCTCTATAGCCCCTATAATCTGCTCAGCTTGATTTACTGTAGCTCTGACATCGATATCCACAAAGGTGCTTCCGTTAAACATTGTCGTAAGATTATCAATTGTGTCTGAAGCAACGATTCTGCCTTCTGAAATGATCACTGCATAATCGCAGACCTCGCTGATCTCTGTGAGAATGTGGCTTGAAAGAATTACAGTATGACCCTCTCCAAGTTCACGGATAAGCTCACGGATCTCGATGATCTGCTTAGGGTCAAGACCGACGGTAGGCTCATCTAATATTATGATCTCGGGGTCCCCAAGGATAGCCTGTGCAATACCTACTCTCTGCTTATAACCCTTTGACAGATTCTTGATAAGCCTTGACTGTACGTCCGTTATATTTGTTTTTTTCATAACGCTTGCAATTTCGTCTTTCAGATGCGAAGACTTTAAGCCTTTGGCACGTCCAACGTAAGTAAGATACTCATACGGAGTCATATCCATATAAAGCGGAGGAAGCTCAGGCAAGTAACCGATGCACTTTTTTGCCTCAGCAGCATCTTCAAAGATGTCATATCCGTTTACGGTAACCTCACCCTCAGTTGCGGCAAGACAGCCTGTCAGGATATTCATAGTAGTGGATTTACCAGCACCGTTTGGACCTAAAAATCCGTAAATACGTCCTTCATCAAAAGTGAAGCTGACACCGTGAAGAGCTGTATTATCTCCGTATTTTTTTACTAAGTTTTTTGCTTCTATCAATGTATTATCCTCCCATAGGAAAATTAAATATTAATTTAATAAAAAGCGTGTATATGTGTAAATTAACAGTAAGACACATAAACAAAGCATATTTTACCACAAAAGCTTTAATAAATCATGAACATTTTATCATTCATTAACAAAGAGAAGTAAAAGTTACAGATTTTTTTGTATAAGAAATTTCACATAAATTTTCGTTGCAAATTGTAAAGATATGTAGTATAATTTATATGTATATATGTTTTACCGGAAATATATCATAAACATATATTAAGTTTAATTATGAGGTAATCAGATGGCAAAGGATATTGGAATAGACCTTGGTACCGCAACAGTCCTTGTTTACGTCAAGGGTCGCGGTATAGTGTTGAAAGAGCCTTCCGTTGTTGCAATTGATAAAAATACTGAAAAGATTTTGAAGGTAGGCCGTGAAGCACAGCAGATGCTCGGCAGAACTCCCGGTAATATAACTGCAATCCGTCCCCTCAGAGACGGAGTAATAAGCCAATACGACGTCACTCTCCGCATGCTTCAGCACTTCATTCATCGTGCCTGCGGATCAAGCATACTGTTCAAGCCTAGAGTAATGATCTGCGTTCCCAGCGGTGTAACCGAGGTGGAGGAACGCGCAGTATACGATGCCGCAACTCAGGCAGGAGCAAAGAAGGTCGCTCTTATTGAGGAGCCTCTCGCAGCAGCCATCGGTGCAGGAATTGATATTTATCAGCCTAACGGACACATGGTGATCGATATCGGTGGCGGTACTACCGATATTGCGGTTACTTCCTTTGGAGGTATCGTTGTTTCCGAGTCCATCAAGGTTGCAGGAGATAAATTTGATGAGGCAATAATCCGTTACGTCAGGAGAAAGCACAAGATCCTGATCGGTGAGAGAACTGCTGAGGCAATTAAAATCAAGGTCGGTTCTGTTTGGCAGAGAGATGAGCAGAGAGTTATTGAGGTCAAGGGACGCTGTCTTAAGGAAGGCCTACCGAAAGTAATAAGAATCAGCTCCGCTGAATTGCCTTACGCTTTGGCTGAGCCCATTAAGGCTGTGGTTGAAGCAGTTTGCTCAGTAATTGAGCGTACTCCGCCTGAGCTTATCGGTGACATTCTTAACAACGGTATTGTTATGACCGGCGGAGGAAGTCTGCTTTACGGACTTGATAAGCTCATTGAAAGTGTCACGGGAGTCAGGACCCGCATTGCTGACAAGGCTGTATCATGTGTGGCTATGGGTACGGGAATGGCTCTTGACTATATGTCTTCACTTCCTGAAGGAACTATCAATATATCACGTCAAAGGCTGTCAAGATACTGATAAGCATAGGGGATCCGTCAGGGTCCCTATCTTTATAAATTATAACCTCAGCTTCTGTTGTTATTATCAGAGATATGTGACAGTTTTGAGAAAACAAAATGAAAGAATTCAAAAATTAACGGAAACGGATAGAGTAATCAAACAGATCATGATAAACAGAGATAACAGAAATAAATATTTTTACAGCAGCTTCTTTATTATGCTGTTGACCATTGCACTGCAAAACGTTCTTGTTTACGGTGTCAACTTAGCCGATAATATAATGCTTGGAAAATACAGCGAGATATCCATGTCAGGCACTTCCCTTGTTAATCAAATACAGTTCCTGCTTCAGATGCTGATTACAGGAGTTGGTGAAGGAATAATAGTAATTGCTTCACGGCACTGGGGAGAGGGAGACACAGCCTCCATCAAACGGGTTTCATCGGTTGGTATGCGCTGGGCACTTGTTTTTTCGATGATCATGTTCACTCTTGCGTTCTTCTTTTCAAAGCAGGTGCTGGGCATCCTTACAGACCAGGCACCACTGATCGAGGAGGCTTCCAAATACCTTAAGATCATAGCATTTACATATCCCGTATTTGCCATAACAAATGTATTGATATCCACCATGAGAAGCGTTGAAACTACAAAAATCGGCTTCTGGATATCTCTTTCAACCATTATTACAAACGTATCTCTGAACTACATTTTGATTTTCGGAAAGCTCGGTTTACCCGAGCTTGGTATTCGCGGCGCGGCAATTGCCACGCTTATTGCAAGAGTGATCGAGCTTATGATAGTTACGGCTTACGTGGCGTTTATCGACAAAAAGCTTCATTTACGTCTTTCAGACTATCTGAAGAAAACCGGTGATATGGCAAAAAGGTTTGTCAAAACGAGTGTTCCCGTAATATTGTCAAGTGCATCATGGGGTATTGCCATGGCTCTGCAGACTGCCATTCTCGGAAGACTCGCCAATACGGTCATTCCCGCCAACAGTATATCTTCTACGGTATTCTCCATAGTAACAGTATTCATTTACGGTTCGTCAACTGCCGCTTCTGTTGCGCTCGGTAAGATGATAGGCGAAGACCGAAAGTCTGTCGCTGACGGACTTATGAAATTTGAAGACAGCGCCAAGGGTATCAAGAAAAAAGCTCGTGCGCTCCAACTTATATTCCTGTCTCTCGGCATCGGAACCTCTCTCGTTCTTTTCTTTATGAAGGACTTTATCATTCAATTTTATGATATATCGTCGGACACAATGGAGCTTGCCCGACATTTCATGACCGTACTCTCTGTTACCGTTATCGGTACGTCTTATCAGATGCCATGCCTGACGGGAATTATCAGAGCAGGTGGAGAAACTGATTTTGTGTTCTACAATGACCTGATATTCATGTGGGGTATCGTTCTTCCCTCTTCCTTTATTGCCGCATTTGTTCTTGAAGTGTCCCCGGTGATCGTGTTTATCTGCCTTAAGAGTGACCAGATACTTAAATGTGCTGTTGCAGTATTCAAAGTAAACAGATTCAACTGGATAAAGGACATCTAACTTAAATCCATATATTTCGGAGGTAATGATGAATTTTTCTGAATTAGCCAAAGCAAGATATTCGTGCCGTAGCTTTACGGACGAAAACGTGAGACAAGATGACATTGATGCTATCCTTGATGCAGGACATCTTGCCCCCACTGGATGTAACAATCAGCCACAGAGAATTCTGGTATTCAATAATGAAAGTAGTATGCAAAAGGTACGCGAAGTATCACGCAGCCATTTCGGCTGCAAAACTGCGATGCTCATCTGCTACAACCGTGACGAATGCTGGGTGAGAAAATACGACAGCATTAACTGCGGAGTATCAGATGCTTGCAGTGTTATAGTTCATATGCTTCTCAAGGCTACTGAGATTGGCGTAGGAACAACATGGGTAATGTATTTTAATCCTGAGAAAGCGAGAAGTGAGTTTAATATTCCTGAAAACATAATTCCCGTAGGTTTTATTATGATGGGATATCCCGCCGAAAATGCAACGCCTGCACCTATGCATTCGTCATACAGAGATATTAATGAAGTAGTGCTCTACGATGGATTTTGATAGGTTGATGTTATAGGATATATACTGAAATAGGATCGAGTAGTAAGCTAATCGTTGATTGATTAGCTCACTACTCGATTTATTAATTATTATTCTGTCTTCATGAGAAGTGATCTGTACTCGCCTATCAACTCAAGCAGAAATTCCGTATTGCGCTCGTTCTTGGGGACGACTCCTGATATTGAAGGCTTTGCACCAAGTGAAACACGGAGACGGCAGGCAGGAAATCTTTCAGCTAAGGATGATATTACCATAGGATTTATTTCCCTGGTAATAAGCTGTACTGCACCGTCGTTTTCATAAACCTTTTCAATACCGCAGTCAGCGGCCAATGCACGGATAAGTGCAATTCTGCAGAGATTTACGGCAGGTGAAGACGGCTCGCCGAAACGGTCACAAAGCTCGTCAAC
>CAYYRY010000148.1:0-5127 GCA_964474245.1 uncultured Ruminococcus sp.
GGTGTCCATGAACGAGACCATTGATACAGACAGGGACGGAAATCCCCTGACGTATCTCGATATAATCAAGGTGGACGACACCATTGCAGATGATATCGACATTAAAATAAAGATCGGCAAAGTAATAGACGCCGTTAAGCACGAGCTGAATGAAAGGGAACGTGAGATCATCGTATTAAGATACGGTCTTGGAAACGAAGCACCCCTTACTCAACGTGAGGTGGCTCAAAAAATGGGAATTTCCCGAAGCTATGTAAGCAGAATAGAAAAGACGGCGCTTGAAAAGCTGAGAGCCTGTATTGAATGATTATCGCCCCTGCCCGAAGTGAGGCCCCTCGGGCAGGGATATATATGATCGAGCTTTTCCGGAACAGCTCTGTGTTTAGTATACCGCAAAAAAACGCAATAATACCGTAAAACTGAAATATTGTCGGTGAAAGTATTATTGAAATTCTGTAACGTGTTGCATTTAATATTGCGGTATTGACATTTTGGTGCTATAATATAATCAGAAAATATACTTGAACATAAAGGAATTATGTGAAGTGAAAGATAAATATAAGGTAATGATAAGCAAATGCACCGAATATGACGTGTCTGTGATTAAGTCACTTTTGAGATACCATTTCGATGCGCTCGGCATAAATAAAGATACGTTTTCAGGTAAAAAGATCGCTATAAAACCAAACTTAGTGTCACCAAAGGCACCCGAGGCGGCGGTCACCTCTCATCCTGCCGTGCTTGAGGCTGTATATACTCTCCTGTGCGAGCTTGGAGCAGAGGATGTGATCCTCGCTGAAAGTCCGGGCGGACCTTATTCACAGGTTACGCTTTCCCATATATATAAGGTTACGGGAATGACGGAGCTGTCTGAAAAGTGCGGTCTGAAGCTGAATTATGATACTTCCTTCAGAAAAGAAAGCTTTGCAGGCGGTAAGAAGCTGAAAAGCTTTGATGTTATCACGCCCATTGCTGATGCTGATATAATAATCAATGTTTGTAAGCTGAAGACACATTCACTTACCGGTCTTTCCTGTGCGGTAAAGAATCTGTTCGGCGTTATTCCCGGTACTCTGAAGTTTGAAATGCACGCCGCATACAGTAAACTTGACGACTTCTGTGAGATGCTGGTGGATCTGAACCTCACTCTTGACGAGAAGAAGACCGTGATATCCATATGCGACGGTATCGTTTCCATGGAGGGGAACGGTCCCACGCACGGAACGCCCGTTAAGACTGATATACTTATGACGTCCGGATCAACCTTTGCCCTTGACGTAGTTGCGGAAAGCTTTATCGGAATACCAGGAGAGACAACCTACCTCGATCTCGGGGCAGAAAGACTTTCCTTATCGCGCCAATGTCCCGGAAACGTACTGCCGGACAATATCGAATGCGTCACCCTTGCCAGACCTGACTCAAAGGCAGGATCACTCCTTCGAAATCTGCCCAATTATTTCGGCGGTTCACTTGCGAGATATTTTGAGCCAAAGCCCAAGATCAACAACAGCCGCTGTGTCGGATGTGCCAAGTGTCTCGGATATTGTCCGCAGAAGACTATCGTGCTGAAAAATAAAAAAGGAGGAAAGAAGGCGTACATAAAGGAAAAAGACTGTATCCGTTGTTATTGCTGTCAGGAGCTTTGTCCTGTGGGAGCTGTGGACACAGTTAAAAATCTGCTCTTGCGCTTTATCCATTAATTATGAGAATTCCAGCATATGCAAAAATTAATTTGTTTCTTGACGTTATGGCAAAACGACAAGACGGTTTTCACGACGTAAAAACAGTAATGCACCGTGTGACACTTTGTGATTATCTTACAGCAGAAAAATGTGAAGGCGACGAATGCACCGTCAGTATTGTCTGTCCCACAGCAAGCGTTCCTCTTGGAGACGATAACCTCATCTCAAAGGCTGCAAAGCTGTTTTTTAAAAACTTCGGTATAGAGAAGTACTGTGTAAAATTTACCCTTGAGAAGAATATTCCCATTGCCGCAGGACTTGCGGGGGGAAGTGCGGATGCTGCCGCGGCGATTTCTTTGTTAAATGAGCTTTACGGGGTTTTTGCTCCTGTCACGAAACTTTGCGGGATAGGTGCTGAGCTTGGTTCGGATATTCCTTTCTGTATAGCAGGAAGGACAAGCCTTGCGACGGGACGCGGTGAGATCTTACACGAGCTTGAAAGCAAGCTTGACCTGATCTTTGTTATTGCCAAGGGAGGAGAAGGTATCTCCACCCCTGCGGCATATAAGAAGATCGATGAGACGTACGGCGACACGCTGTCAGACGACTTCGGAAATATTGACGGTGTTATTACCGCAGTATGCGAAGGGAATACCGATACCTTGATATGCAATATGTATAATACATTTGAGTCCGTTGTCCTGCCGACCCACCGTGAAGCATCTGAAGCAAAGCGCATCATGACGGAAAACGGTGCACTCGGAGCTATGCTCAGCGGAAGCGGTCCTTCTGTCTTCGGTATCTTCAGGTCTGAGGACACTGCACATATCGTCAGAGATATCCTTCGTCAGAAGGGATACGAGGCTCACGTTTGTCGCAGCTTATAATGCAGAGTAAAGCAAATAGACCGAAAGCGCCAGCATGGACAGATTCAAGCCGCCGTCAAATACGGTTTTTATGCTCAGCATCCAAAAGAGAATAATAAATATAGCAGATATCGATTTTGCCGCCCTGTACGCTGTATCGGGCGGTAAAATCATTGCAAGTACCGATTCGCATATTGTGCCGCCGTCAAGCCCCTTGACGGGCAGGAGATTCACAGAACCGAGTGTGATTGAGGCAAGCGTGAAGAACAGTCCTGCCTCTGTCAAGTCAAGCTTCAAAAATATCACCATGACGGCACTTAGAAGACTAACTATGCTTCCCGCAATACAGACGATTACCGTATGTACGTGATGGATGGCAGAAAAATCATAATTCAACCTGATTCCGAGGGGACCTATGAAAAAACAGCTCATGGGTACCTTGCATATGGCAGCGGCTGTAATGTGACCGAGCTCATGCAGGATAATTGCAGCAAGAAGCAGCAGAGCTTCTTGTCCAATAGGAACAAGAGTACAAATTATAACTGCCGCTGATGTCAGGACGATGGTAAGTATGGCTCTTGTTGCTGTCATTGAAACAAAGATGAAACGGAGTCACCGATATATTCCCAGAGATTCCATTTTCCCATGTAATATCCGAATGGATCAGAGTTGACCGCACTGTCTCCGTTTGATATGTCGTTTGGCTGAATTGACGATACGAAGGTATATCCTTCATTGAATCCCGCTGAAAGCAGTATTGTTGATGTGATGATCAACGTACCGATAATCAGCAGCTTGGAAAAGTTATTATTTAAAGGGTTCACTTCAGCTTCTCCGTTCTTTTTCAGGTGTTGTAAGCTAATGTATACGCATCCGGAAGACTTAATATACATATGTTGCGATTATTTGAAAAATGACACAAAATTACATTGACAAAACGGAGTATCATTGATTAAAGTTCCAATTTACAAATGCCATAATTTTTGGTATACTAATTCTATTGATGTATTTTCAGATCAGAATACCATTATAGCTGAACGGAAGTGAAAGTATTATGTATAAGATTATTTTCAAAAAGAGACTAAACCCTACCGTTTCCATGATGACTTTAGAAGCTCCGCGAGTAGCTGCTAAGGCACAGGCGGGACAGTTCATCATTCTCAGAGTAGATGCTGACGGCGAGAGAATTCCTCTCACCATCGCGGATTACGACAGAGAAGCGGGAAGCGTTACTATTATTTATCAGATAGTAGGTTCCACCACTAAAAAGCTTGACGCTAAGGAAGAGGGAGACTATATCGAGGATTTCGTTGGTCCTCTCGGACGCGCTACCGAGACCGAGGGCCTTAAGAAGGTTGCAGTTGTGGGCGGAGGTGTAGGATGTGCCATTGCACTTCCCGTTGCCAAGAAGCTTCATGAAGAAGGCTGTGAGGTACACAGCATCGTAGGCTTCAGAAACCGCGATCTCGTTATCCTTGAGGATGAGTTCAAGGCGGCAAGCGACCGTCTCGTTATGATGACCGATGACGGAAGCTACGGAGAGAAGGGACTCGTAACCAACGCGCTGAAGGCTCTTATCGACAGCGGTGAAAAGTATGACAGAGTTATCACCATCGGTCCCCTTATCATGATGAAGTTCGTATGCGCTGTGACGCGTGAATACGGTATTCCCACCGTTGTAAGCATGAACCCCATTATGATCGACGGCACGGGAATGTGCGGCGGATGCCGTCTTACAGTTGGCGGTAAGGTAAAATTTGCCTGCGTTGACGGCCCCGAGTTTGACGGTCATAAGGTGGATTTCGATGAAGCAATGAAGCGTTCCTCCATTTACCGTGATTTCGAAAGACACGCTTATGAGGATACGTGTAATCTCTTGAATAAGGAGGTCATGTAAAATGGCAGCAAACATGAGACTTACAAAAAATGAGATGCCTTCTCAGGCACCCGACGTCAGAAACCGTAATTTTGATGAGGTTGCTCTCGGCTATACCGAAGAGATGGCAATAGACGAGGCAAAGCGTTGCCTTAACTGCAAGCACAAGCCCTGTATCAGCGGATGTCCCGTAAAGATACATATTCCCGAATTTATTGCAAAGACCGCTGAGGGCGACTTTGAGGGCGCGTATGAGATCATCTCACGTTCCAGCTCTCTGCCTGCAGTATGCGGACGAGTATGTCCCCAGGAGTCCCAGTGCGAAAGCAAGTGTGTAAGAGGCATCAAGGGTGAGCCTGTTGCTATCGGACGTCTTGAAAGATTCGTGGCAGACTGGCATAATAAGAATTCCACCGAGGCTCCCGTGCGTCCTGAGTCAAACGGACACAAGGTAGCAGTAGCAGGCTCCGGTCCTGCAGGTCTTACCTGCGCCGGTGACCTTGCAAAGCGCGGATACGATGTTACTGTTTTTGAAGCTCTCCATACTCCCGGAGGAGTTCTTGTGTACGGTATCCCCGAGTTCAGACTTCCCAAGGCGATAGTTGCCAAGGAGATCGACTCTCTCAAGGCTTTCGGCGTAACCTTTGAGACCAATACCGTAATAGGCAAGTCTGTATCCGTGGACGAGCTTATGGAGGACGGA
>CAYYRY010000149.1:0-5075 GCA_964474245.1 uncultured Ruminococcus sp.
ATGCTGCCTTATATTAAAGCTTTCGGTTTCAGCACGGGAAAAATACCGTTTCAGGATACCCACAACACTTACTGGTTTTATTATATCATAAACTTCTCCGCTTGTGTTTGTTTTTTGCAAAAAAATCCTTAAAAGCAATAATTCGGAGATTTCACTCATAAACAAGTACTTGGAGGTTTACTTTAGGTGAATTTCACATCAACCGAGATTCGCACTTCCGCCTGCGGACATAGTTTTTGCAACCTCTGTTCCGTCAAGTTCCTGAACGTTCTTGTTCTGATGGATCGCAAGATATGCCGCAACACCTGCAGCCTCTCCGATCTGGTTAAGATTACACATAACGCGAAGTGCTCCGAATGCAGTAGGATCTGCATTCACCATACGTCCCGCTGCAATTATATTCTTGATCTTTTCAGGAACGAGAGTCTTAAAGGGAAGCGAATAATAGGTAGGCATCTCACAATCCGTGGGAAGGCCGTTTTCTTCACGCCAGTTTCCGTTATGTGTTATACCCATGGGATCTATTCTGTGATAAGTACCGTCAAGCTCCATGAACGTAGTACCGTCGATCTCGTTTTGTACGTCGCCGGAATAAGTACCGTTCAGAATATTATCCTCATAACGGGTACCGGTATACAGCTCAAGGAATGTCGCCTGATACTTCGTCTTGTAGTGATAGGTGTCACGAATACCGATATATGCAGAGTCGCTGAGTGCCGAATAAGTTTCGGTGGGATCGCCGTACTTTCGCATTGCCCTGACAAGCCTGTGCATCTTCCGACGTCCGATTATCTCAGACTTCGTCAGCTCATCGGCATGAGCGCAGTTCACGTAGAACACGTGGGTATCCACACGGAATTTGATATTTTTGTGACCCGGAATGGTGTTGTACCAGCCATGATCAAGCTCAACGTCAAATTCTTCCCTGTGCTCGTTAAGCACGTTACCTGCCCAGTTATTCTCCACTTTACCGGTATGAGGATTAAGTGCTCTGTCCTCCCCCTGCATGAGAAAAACGTACGATGGAGGCTGTAGCTTTCCGTTTGTATATCTTTCAATTCCAAGGTCACGGCAAAGATCTCCGTCGCCCGTTGCGTCGATATAGAACTTCGCTATGATGGCACCGCGTCCGTCCTTATTTTCAACAAACACAGCCTTGATCTCGTCATCCTCAACTGCAAGGCCTGCATATACGGTGTGAAGATACATCTTGACGCCTGCCTCCTGTAGCAACTCATCAAGCTCGCACTTCATTTCGATGGGATTAAATATGTATGAGTCTCCTCTGCCGCCCCTGTAGTCAATGGGATCAAGACGGAGGACTACCTCTTCGGAAAGGCCGGCGATTATCTGCTTTTTCACGTCCGTTGACCAGAAGGAGTGCCATACGGGCATGAAACCGTTTGTTGCATTTCCGCCAAAGCTGTTCTGTCGTTCAACGATAACGACCTTTGCTCCGAGTCGTGCTGCTCTTACCGCCGCAAATACACCCGTCGCAGAGCCACCGAGTACACAGATGTCAGCCTCACAAATAACGGGTACCTGCTTTACGGGTTCATTAATATATATCATGAGCCATATCTCCTTTGTTATATAAGATTTGCGCTTCCGCCTGCCGCAAGAGTCCTTGCGACTTCCACTCCGTCAAGCTCCTGAACACTCTTCCCCTGCTGTATTGCCAGATAAGCAGCCACTCCCGCAGCCTCGCCGATCTGGTTAAGATTACACATTACTCTAAGGGCTCCGAATGCCGTAGGGTCAGCATTGATCATTCTTCCAGCTGCAATGAAGTTCTTGCACTTTTCGGGAACAAGAGTCCTGAAGGGGAGCGAATAATAGGTAGGCATTTCACAGTCTGTTGGCAGACCGTTCTCTTCCCGCCAGTTACCGTAATGCATTCTACCCACGGGATCCATTCGGTGATATGTACCGTCAAGTCCCATAAACGTGGTTCCGTCCACCTCGTTCTGGACGTCTCCGGAATACGTACCGTTAAGGATATTGTCTTCGTATCGCACTCCCGTGAAGAGATCAAGAAAGTCTGCCTTGTGCTTCGTTTTATAGTGGTAGGTATCGCGGATACCTATATATGAAGCATCCTTGATAAGCACATACTTCTCCTCGGGGAAGCCGTACTTTCTCATTACGCGGCTCAGCTTACGCATCTTCACACGGCCTTCTATCTCCGCCCTTGACAGTTCGTCCGCCTTTGCACAGTTCACGTAAAAAACGTGAGTGTCCACACGGAATGTTATATCCTTTAATCCCGCAATACCGCTTGCCCATCCATGGTCAAGCTCTACGCCGAATTCTTTTCGGTTAGCATTGAGAAGCTCGCCTGCACCTACACCCTCAACTCGTTCACCTGTCTCGGTGTTTATGGTTCCCTCTTTACCCTGCATAAGGAAAACGTATGAAGGAGGCTGAAGCTTTCCGTTTGTATATCTTTCAATTCCAAGGTCACGGCAAAGATCTCCGTCGCCTGTTGCGTCGATATAGAACTTCGCTATAATGGCACCGCGTCCGTCCTTGTTCTCTACGAACACAGCCTTGATCTCGTCATCTTCGACTGCAAGACCTGCATAAAGGGTATGAAGATAAGTCTTCACCTTTGCTTCTTCAAGGATAGCATCAAGCTCGCACTTCATCTCAACCGGATTGAATTTATACGAACCCTTACCGCCGCCGATATAATCTGCAGGGTCAAGCCTTTCCACAACTTCATAGGAAAGTCCTGCAATGACCTGTTTCTTTCCATCCTCTGACCAGAAGCCGTGCCACACGGGCATAAATCCATTGGTAGCATTACCTCCGAAGCTGTTCAGTTTCTCCACTATAACAACGCTGGCACCGAGTCTCGCGGCACGGACCGCCGCAAATACACCTGTTGCAGAGCCACCCACAACACAAACGTCCGCTTCGTAAATAACGGGAACCTGTCTGGGGGCTTCCATAATATACGCCATACTAAATCTCCCATTCAGCCGACTGCTGCACAAACATGAATAAAACAAACACTGTCTGCGAAACATATGATGACGGTGAAACATACCGCCGCCCATAAGTCTGAGTTTTTCTCTGATAGCAAAACTATTAACTTCCGCAGATCACACAATAAAAACATACCTCAGAAAAAAAACCACTGTAGTCTTACTTCTTTTATTGTATCACATAAAATTGGATTTGCACCACATTTTTTTGTTTTTTTGAAGTAAAAATGTAAATATTTTTCTGTACAGATCAAACCAAATTAATAATAAATATTGATAATGTCAAAATTTAATCATATAGTTGCCACTGCACGGAATGTATTTCCCAGCTAAATATTCTTGATATGCGGTCCTGCCTATATAATAATCCTTTCTTTCGGATATCCTAAAATTATTAGAAATAAATCTAGATATTTTGTTCCAAAGTTGTTGTAGTGATTTTGATTTTGTAATCTTTGTATAGGATTCATCAAAATAAAACAGTGTTGTCCAAAATCTACCGGAGTTGTATGCATATTCAGTAAATTGCGGATTATCTACGTACGTCGGATTAGCTTTAATGTCTGCCATTATACGATCATACTCATTTTCGTCATCTATTATCAATCCACCATTATTACCAAATCTTTCTTTTATTGGCGTAATATCGAGGATTTGGGACGGTACTTCAAATGATCTACAAAACTCAACGACTTCCGACCTACAGGGATCTATATGTCCAGAAACTTTGTACAAGGCTTCAGTATCTATAGAATTATTTATAATATAACACTTTGTATGAATAATAAGTTCCTTATAATTGTAAATTGTATCCCCAGTAGTATGTATAAACTTAGCATTAATAGACGTTACATAATCAAAAATATCTTTATAATCTAATCCAAGCATAAATACTGATTTTTGTTTTGACATAAAACTCCTTTCATTGTCTTTGTCAAATCTGCAAAAGCGCATTAGTATGATCGCAACCCGATCGCGGTTCGCCTTACCCTGAGTATCAAGGGGATACATCACCGAACTAATTTTCCGCAAATCTAAACATGTGGTTTGATAGGTAGTCTACATAAAAAAGGATATTATTTTGTGTGATGACAAAATAATGATGGTAGTATTATTAAAGCAGCAATAATAAAAAATATGTAAAAGTATGCATTAACAATAATTAACACGTATTTTTGTTTTTTAGTTGCTGTATCGTTAATAATTCTTTTATATGTAGCATAAGATAATGATATTGCGAATAGAAATAAGCATACAAAGACTATTAGTATACACCAATTGGGGATTGTAGATCCTGTTATCTTAAAAATAGCTATTATACCTGCAACTATATTTACAGGAATAAATCCTATTAGTAAGTAGAAATATTCATATCCGGGCAATTGGCGAAACTTATATGATTTTATTAAACTCTTTATTAGCCATATAGGCGAGACAACACATACGATGACAGTAATTGCAATCCAAATAAGCATATTAGATACCTTATAAATCAAAATTCATTGTTTGGTTCATACTTCTTTCAAATAGTTACAGCCAATAGATGCCACAACACCTATTGTTATGCATACGATACCCGTACCCAAAGTAGTTAACCCCATAGCTGAGCAAGTAGTCCAATTCTCCCAGATACTTTTTTAGCAATTTAGCTTCTGGCACTGTACTTACTCCTCTAATAGAAAATCCTATTCCAAAAGTCTCAGCTATTTGTTTATTATTGGTTTCAGATATTAGAAACGGTACTCTCTCAGGGATTTTTGAAATTAAAATCCCCTCACAAAAAGGCAAGAACGAAAATGACAGATCCTGGGAAAAACTAGTAATTGAAAACTGAGATTCATTTTAATTGTGATTTACAAGAAAAAAAGTAGGTAGACCGGAGTAACTCAACTTCGACTTTTGTGCGTCCAATTTTGATAGGATGAAATTTTTTTGTGTTAACACAGCAGAAACCCGTATTTTACAAGGTTTTTGGGAGACAGAAAAAGCACGTTAGTTGCAATACCAGTGATATCATAACTATCGTGCTGATATGTGAAGCGACTACATACGAGATATTTTCGCTTTGTTTTTAGCGGTGATTGA
>CAYYRY010000150.1:0-5040 GCA_964474245.1 uncultured Ruminococcus sp.
CTCTCTGTGCAAGGTATTTGCGGACAGCGGAGTTTTCCTTATCCATCGTACCTTTAGAAGTAATAAACGCCACGATTCCACCGGGACGGACTTTATCAAGAGTCTTGCCGAAGAAGTAGTCGTGGATGAGCCATTTATGCTTGTCGTATCTCTTATCGAGCACCTTGAAGTCACCAAAGGGTACGTTGCCGATAGCCGCGTCAAAGAAGCTGTCGGGCATATCCACCTTTTCAAATCCCGTGACGGCGATACTGCTGTTCTGATAAAGCTGTGATGCTATTCTTCCGCTGATGGAGTCAAGCTCTACGCCGTAGAGTTTGCTTTCCGCCATACCTTCGGGTATCATACCGATGAAGTTACCTACACCGCAGGACGGCTCAAGAATGTTGCCGTTTTTAAGTCCCATCTGCGAGAGTGCATTGTACATAGCTTCGATCACAACGGGAGGAGTATAGAAAGCGGTAAGGGAGCTTGCACGTGCGGCGGTGTATTCTTCGTCAGTGAGAAGTTCTTTCAGCTCCGTGTAACGGCTGCTCTTTTCGTCAAAGCAATCTGCAAGACCGCCCCAACCGACGTATTTTGAAAGTACCGTCTGTTCTTCGGGTGTGGAAAGTCTGTTTTCAGCTTCGATCTGTTTAAGAAGCCTGATGGCATCTACGTTTGCGGTGTATTTCTCGGTGGGTGTACCGTATCCAAGCTCACGGTCGGTTATACGGAAGTTGTGTCTATCATCCCTTGCCACTTCGGGGTGGATGGTCTCAAAGGTGATGTATTCTCGCCTCGGCTTCGGAGGTGTCGGAAGTGTTTTTTCTTCGGCGGGTAATTCTTCTGTTTGTGCTTCTTTTACCTCGGGAGGATATACCCCATAAGTTGCCGCAAGTTCCTTGAACTCCGCGAAAGTCTTCTCGTCTATGCCGAGAGCGGTTCCGTCTTCGATGAACACCATGGCTTCTTCCGCAAGGAATCTGTAAAACTCCGCGCCGTGCCACTCGTTATCCGCGTCCTTTGCCACAAGTCCATCGTCATCATAGGTCAGATCAATATCGTATATATTCATATACCCGAGGACATCATACAGAACTTCCGTTTCGCGGTCTGTAACGGGAAGTGCTTGGCTCGTCTCATGGTCTGCTTCAATGATGACTTGTCCGTCTGCGTTTTCTACGACTACGGTAATACCTTCCTTTTTCAGCTTGTCAGTTACGTTATCAAGCATGAATGACGGGAAACCCGACATTATCTTGCGTGTGCCGATATTGTCAACACTTCGCGTGGTAACGGTATAGCCGTATCTGTCACGGAGAACTTCAGCATCCTTTTCAAAGGCTTCGTAAAAGTCTCCCATCTGCATGAGGATAAAGTAGTCGGGAAACTTCGCTCGAAGTTCGGTGTAGTTGTACCAAAAGGGAGTGGATACCGTTTCCTCCGCGTCTTTCATTTCCGTTATGGGTTCTAAGGTTTTACTGAGACCAAATACAGAATACGTTCCGTCTCGGTACTCTCGCATAGCCTCGATAGCCGCTTTGCGTTTTTCGTAGTATCTGTCATCCTCCTTGGTGCTCTCCCACACGGGGAGCATCATTTCATATATGGCTTCAACTCTCGCGGGGATCGTGAGCTGTTCCTTTATCTCACGAATGTTATCGGAGTGATGCACGATAGTGTTATTTGAATAAGGTCGCGCTACTTCATCGGGTAAGTCCCAAAAGTGTGTGTGAATGAGTCTTGCAAGCTGTTCGCGCTCATAATCGGGCATTGCCGCGCGGTCTGCTTCACTCAGAAATTTGTTTTGACTGATAAGCTCCTTTATGCGGTTAGCTATCTGATACCACTTCAAGCTTATCTGCACGTAAGGCTCTAAGATACTGCCCCTGCTGTACTTAAACCCTTTACCGTCATGGTGGGAATATCCGTCACCTCTCTCAGTACCACCACCGATACCGTACTTCTCTCGTATGAACTTTTCACGATCCTTGGGGTTAGAATGTGTACGGTAGTATGCGTACACCGAAAGTCTGTAATCGGATGATCTGCTACCGCGAATGATGAGGCTGTCGATCTCATCCCTTGTAATGAAAAACTGTCGTTTCGGATCAAAGCCTTCTGCGGCAGTAAATCGTACCGGTTCTCTCTGCAGGTCGCGTAGTCTTTCAAGAAGCTTCTGCGGCCTGTGGTAGTGGAATCGCATAAGCTCACGGTCGGCGCTGTAAGCGGAAACGAAATCTTCAAGCTCCTGTGCGATACGTTCTAACGACTCGGGAACTGTCAGAAGTTCTGCTATCTCCTTTGTGTTTTCGGGGAATCCGCCGCGCTTCATATATATCCCGCGTATTGTAGGGATGTGGTTTTCTTCCCGTGCTTTTTCGGAGAAGTCCTGCACCGTGTACCAAAGATACGCGGCTATGTTCTGCCTTTCAAGTCCTTCCGCTACGTCTATCTCGCTTTGGGGCATATATCTTCCGAGGTCAAGAAGCTCTCTTATCCTCTTTGCCGCATCCTCCCACGACACGTGAGTGGCATACTCTACGTTAGCAGTCTCACCGCTTGCGATCTTAATACCATCCCCGTTATACCAAACGGAGATCTTACGACCGTCAACGTAAAGTCCCGTGCCGTTCTCGCCGTAATGCTCGGCAAGGAACGCCGCGTTTGACTCTGTACCCTTATCCTTCATAAAGTAGGCGCATATCTCGCTTCTGCTGTTCTTTTTGTTAGCTCCGATGCACAGTACCTCGTCAATTATCTGCTGAGGAAGCTCCGCGGGACGGAACATGGTAATTTGATCACTGCTCTCGGATGCAGGAATATATTCTATATCTACCTCATCGAACAGAGATAGCTGACCTTCGTTTACCTTGCCTTGTTTTTGCTTCTTAATCTTTGTGTTAAGGGCGAACTCGTGCTTGTCGATGATAGCACCCGTCCACTGAGCTACAAGTCCCCACGAAAAAACGGACTCCTTTGTGCGTGAAGGGTATCCACCCTCCCACATAAGAAGTCCGTCATCCTGCGGTTTATATCCAATTCTCACACCGTCCACTATCATTTCGGTGTATCTGTCGTGGTAAGCGCTCTTCAGATATTCGGCACGTTCTGCTTCATCCTTGTGTACGGAGAAGTACAGCTCTATCTGCGTTTTCTTGAATTTCAGATCATCGTCTCGGTTAGAGCATATCGCCATTATGAGCTTTTCTTCCATAAACGGCGGTAAGTCTGTAGGGTCAGGCTCGTCCGTCAGTTGTATACCAGCTCCTTCAGCACTATCTCCTCCGCCGAGGCTCTGATATTGTTCATCATATTCACCCACTTCATCTGTTCCGTCGCTTTCATCTCCTCCGTCACGCCCTCTGTCTCCATCATCTGCGGAATGATCTCTGTCAGTCTCGTTTTCACAGTCTGTTCGATCTCCAAGAGGTGTTCGTTCAGCTTGCCCGATGTCAAGAGATTCGTGTAGGTCACTCTGCGGTGCTCCTTCAGATACCGTCTGCGGAGTAATGCGTATTTCCCAAGGTGAAGCTCCGCCTCCTGGGTCGGCAGTAAATCGGGAAGTCTGTAATCCCCCTGCATCGTGTACGTTACGTTCTTCATAGCCTAAGCTCCTTTCACTTTTGTTTTCACCTATATGATACTCTCTTTCGGGGACAGATGCAAATGTGCGATTTCCTTTTTCGGCTTGTCTGTCATAGGTGAGAACGGTTTTCTGTATCTCGGAGATACACATTTTTGAGATATCGCCCGTAGCAACGCCGAGAGCGTTAAGTGTTTCGGGAGTGTTGAAGTAGTATACCTTTTCAAAATCCTCGTTATCAAAACATATCCCGGGATTGATACCGCATCTTACAAGGAGCATATATCCTACGCTGTTACGGAGCATATCTCGGTAAGCCACACGGATGTTTAACTCATCAAGCTCCTCCATAAAGCTGCCGTCAACGTAGTATTTAAGCTCGTCGAGGTAGTCGTTCATGTTGTCATCTACGGCATTAAGAGCCGCTGACACAAGTGCTGAACTGAGTGTGCTTTTATTATCAAGCTCACCGAAGCTGTTTTCAAGAGATTCAGTGATAACGTCACTATGTTCCTGTCTCACCGTCCAAATTGGAACGGGACGGGAGTCTCTTGATGGATGTGTGTCCGATATATCGTAGTAGAACTTCAGCCTTGACGCGCCGTTGTGATCTCCGTCAAACATCGCAATACCCGTGGCACCGCGATTTACCCAACGCCCGAACCTTTCGTTCCACCCGTTTTTACCGTTAATGGGCAGGACGGCGGTGGCATCGGGACGCTGGGCATAAAGCAGCAGTTGCTCGTCAAAGGACAAGCGGAAATTGTAGCAGGCGCATCTGAGGAACCTCTGCCACTCTATGGGCGTTGTCACCCGCTTTTGTGTTCTGCGGTACAGCTCCGTAATTACTTCAAATTTTCTCGCCATCCGGCTTTACCTCCTATCGTGATAATGCTTTGTTTTTCTGTCCTCTAATAGAAAACCCGTAGACCTTGGCGATATCATCACCGAGTCTACGGGTTACTCTTGTTATATCTGCGCGGGTTGCGCTACCGTTATGAAGCTTTTCTTTCAGCAGGTCGATCTGTGATTCTCTCACACCGTCCTTGTACACGCGGTAAAGATAGTGGTTCGTGCCATCATGATGCACCGCATCACAGCGTAGATCTCCGAGAGAGTCCACGTACCAAGTAGCGTAGTCCATCTCGGTGTAAAGGCAGTCCTTGATGTTACCGCTTTTTATCTCACCATAACCGCTCCGTCTGCCGTACCATAAGCCAAGATCAGCTACAACGAGGATGGGTGAGTTAAGCTGAATGTTGAGATTCACCCGTTCATCATCGAGATAACCGCTGTTTATGTCGTACATCAGAGAAACAAGCTCGCTTTCGGGGAGACCGGGGTACTGTTCCTCAAGATCGTCCCGCCAATCGTCAAAGTCAAGGTTATGGTTTGACCATATGATGTGACGGTCATCCTTCATCTTGCGTCACCTCTGTCACGATGCTTCACGGGAATCAGCTTACCGTCCT
>CAYYRY010000151.1:0-5007 GCA_964474245.1 uncultured Ruminococcus sp.
GATACGACGTACACAGAACTGAAGAAGGCAAAAAGCTCATCATCGGCGGAGTTAAGATAGATTGCGCCTTCGGACTTAAAGCACATTCCGACGGTGACGTTCTCATTCACGCATTGGCGGACGCCATTCTCGGTGCCGCAGGTCTGAGAGACATCGGCTACTACTTCCCCGACACCTCTGAGGCTACCCTCAACATGGACAGCCGCATCATCCTTGGAGAGTCGGTGCGCATGGCACGCGAGAGTGGACTTGAGCTTGACTACGCCGACTGCACCGTAATTGCCCAGAAGCCAAAGATGGCACCCCATATCGAAAGCATGAGAGACTCTCTTTCCGAAACCCTCGGCGTATCGAGGGACAGGGTCAACGTAAAGGCAACAACGGAGGAAAAGCTCGGCTTCACGGGAAGCGGAGAAGGGATCGCCGCCCACGCCGTCTGCATCCTGAAGGAATAAACAGCCGCGGTACAGCGACCCCCGCATCTATAAAAAGCCGCTTAATGCGGGATACCGGTTCACGTCCTGCTTTTTCCACTTCCCCCCGCAGTAAACGGCGAATACCGGTTCGGGAGTGTCTCCACTCTGTAATATAATATGTAATTCTCACGTCAAAGTGACATCAATGCCTGAGCGCCTCAGCCGATGAGAATCCGCATGGCGGCAGGTTTCACTCAAAAACCCCTCTCAAATAAACCGATTTTCCACCAACCGACATAAAATATTTTTTGGAGATAAGCCATGAAAAAAAATATCACCATAGCCCCCTCCCTCCTCGCCTGCGATTTTCTTCATCTGGAGGATGAGGTAAAAAGTGCAGTTGCCGCAGGCGCCGATATGTTCCATGCCGACGTTATGGACGGCGTGTACGTACCCAATATCAGCTTCGGATTCGATATTATAAAGTCCATCGTCAAGGTCAGCGACATCCCCGTGGATGTCCACCTCATGATAAAGAAGCCCTACGCCTACATCGACGTGCTGAAGGATGCGGGAGTTTACTCAATAACCGTGCATTCCGACTTTGACACTCCCGAAGTCGTCAGAGAGACCTTGGAGAAGATCAAAGCCGCAGGCATAAAGGCAGGTCTTTCCCTCCGTCCGTGCTTCCCTGCCTCAGACCTTGAGTCATACGCGGATATATGTGACCTGTTCCTCATAATGACCGTGGAGCCGGGATTCGGCGGTCAGAAGTTCATGAGTGATATGCTGCCCAAGATCAAAGAGACCCGCCGCATTGCCGACAGCGCGGACCACACCATTACAGTACAGGTGGACGGCGGTATAGGAGAGGCGACAATTGCCGCCACAGCCGAGGCGGGAGCTGACAATTTCGTCGTGGGAACGGCTTTCTTCAAGGCCCCCGACAGAGCCGCAACCGCAAAAAAACTCAAGCAGATCGCCGCTGATAATCTCAAATAACTGCAGATAACCAAAATATTAATTCCAATTCAAAGCCCCCTCAAAAAAAGTACCTAAACAAATATTACATAATGAAAGGAGTGGATACGACATGATAGGCGACATCAGAGAACACGTTGCCGTGATCAAGGAATTACTCGAAGCAAAGGATTACAGAGTCCTGCGAAGTATACTGAGTGATTACGAGCCTGCAGACATTGCCGATATCTTCGATGAGATCGACGAAGACAACATCCCCCTCCTTTTCAGAATACTCCCCAAGGACTTCGCCTCCGATTGCTTCGTTGAGATGGACAGCGACCATCAGATGCTTCTCATCTCATCCTTCAGCGACCGTGAGCTGAGCGACGTCATGGAGGACCTTTTCGTAGACGATACCGTAGACCTCCTTGACGAAATGCCTGCCAACGTGGTAAAGCGCGTGCTCAGGCAGACTCCCCACGAAAAGCGGATGATCATCAATCAGATCCTCGCCTACCCCAAGGGTAGCGCGGGAGCCATCATGACCACAGAATTCGTGGAGCTGAAGCCGGACATGACCTACGACGAGGTGTTCAAAAGAATACGCCGTACCGCGGTTGACAAGGAGACCATCTACACCTGCTACGTCACGGATTCCTACCGTCATCTCATCGGAGTTGTCACGGTAAAGGATTTCCTCGTGTCCCGTAACGACGACGCCACCGTTGAGGAGCTGATGGAAACCCAGATCATCAGCGTTACCACCACAGAGGATAAGGAATCCGCCGCTAAGATTCTGTCAAAATACGACTTTCTCGCCCTCCCCGTGGTTGACAACGAAAACCGCCTCGTGGGTATTCTGACCTACGACGACGCTATGGATATCATCGAAAGCGGAGACACCGAGGACATCGAGATCATGGCGGCTATCACACCTACCGATAAGCCTTATCTTAAAACGGGAACCTTTGAAACGTGGCTGAAGAGGATACCGTGGCTCATGCTCCTTATGATATCCTCCACCTTCACCAGTAAAATACTCCAGCATTTTGAGACCGCCCTTGCGGCACAGACCGCGCTCATCGCCTTCATCCCCATGCTCATGGGTACGGGCGGTAACGCAGGCAGTCAGGTCTCCGTAACGGTCATCCGCGGACTCAGCCTCGGCGAGATCGAGCTCAGAGACGTCTTCCGTATACTCTGGAAGGAGATCCGCGTATCACTTCTCTGCGGCGTATCCCTTGCGGCAGTAAACTTCGGTAAAATGCTCCTCATCGACAACGTAACGGCCATGACCGCACTCGTCGTTTCCATAACCGTATGCGCCGTGGTTATCATCTCAAAGCTTGTGGGCGGAGTTCTCCCCCTGCTGGTCAAGAAGATCGGCTTTGACCCCGCAGTAATGGCAAGCCCCTTTATTACTACCATAGTGGATGCCGTTTCGCTGCTTGTCTACTTCTCCATCGCCTCCGCAATTCTGACAATGTAGCAGCTTATTTACAATATGTACATGAGCATAAAACAAAAAATTTACGGTTTTGATTTGACAAGTTCAGTAAACTACAGTATAATGAATATATAAAAGACCTTCAAAAAAACTAATTTATCATGCATTATATGCATAGAACAGGAGTACATTATGTCATTTTGGGAAGATCTTCAGAAAAGCCTTACCGATGCCGCTGCCTTTACAGTGCAGAAGACCTCAGAGCTTACAGGCATAGCAAAGCTTAAATACAATATCCACGCTGCCGAAGGAAAGTTGGAGCGCTGCTATTCCGAGATCGGAAAGCTCTTCTACGACACACAGAAAACAGGAACCGAGCACACCGACGAGATCGCAACCATCATCATGCAGGCTGATAAGCTCACCTCCGATATCGAAAGCATGAAGGCTGAAAGCGCAAAGCTCCGCAACACCAACGTATGCGAGAATTGCTCTGCCGAGGTTTCAAGGGACTGCATATTCTGCCCCGTTTGCGGAGCAAAGCTCCCCGTTTGCGAGTGCGAGTGCACCTGTGACGAGGACGGAAGCTGCGAGTGTGAGTGTGAGTGTGAAGATGAGTGCAAGTGCGACTGCGAAGACTCCGCTGAATGCACCTGCGACTGCGAAGACTCCGCTGAATGCACCTGCGACTGCGAAGACTCTGCTGAAAACACCTGCGAGTGCCGGTGCGACGAGGATACCGCGGAATAAGTCAGACAGAAAACAAGTGAATATGCAAGTTTACCGCATCACCGTCAGGTGGTGCGGTATCTTCATGTACCGCTTCCCTTGACACCAAAGGGGATTTGTGATATCATAATTCAAAAGGACAAACTAAATTTGCCTATTATAATTGCCAAGTTAACCTAAAGATGGGAGATCATTATGGATACAAACAAAGCATTTGAAGAAATGGGACTTACTCCTATGTGTGACGGCAAGCTCACCCCGGGACAAGTGTCAGACGTAAAAGCCCTCGGTTGCCTCAGAGACAAACGTTACCCCGACGTGTTCAACGTGCGCGTTATCACCCGTAATGGCAGAATAACCACTGACGAGCACAGAGCAGTAGCCGAAGCCGCTGACCGCTACGGCTCCTCAGAGGTCGCCATGACCGGCCGCATGACCCTTGAGATCCAGGGAGTTCCTTATAATAACATTCCCTCATCAGTTTTTTGAAGGAGCACGGACTTGAAACAGGCGGCACAGGTGCCAAGGTACGCCCCATCGTCGCCTGCAAGGGCACCACCTGCGTATTCGGTCTCATCGACACCGCAGACATCAGCCTCAGAATCCACGAGCAGTTCTACAAGGGCTACCGCACGTCGAATTTCCCACACAAGCTGAAGATAGCCGTGGGCGGTTGTCCCAACAACTGCGTAAAGCCGGATATCAACGATATCGGTGTCATCGGTCAGCGCGTCGTGAAATACTCCTATGACAAGTGCCGCGGATGCCAGAAGTGCGTTATTGAAGCATCCTGCCCCATGAAAGCGGCAAGTCTCACAAGCGGCAAGATCACCGTTGACGAGGGCATATGCAATCATTGCGGCAGATGCTACACCAAATGTCCCTTCGGCGCCTTCTCCGAAGCCGAAACCGCCTATAAAATAACCGTAGGCGGAAAATGGGGAAAGAAGCGTGCCATCGGCAAGCCTCTCTCCTCGCTTATCACATCAGAAGATGAGGTGCTCGCCGCCCTGGAGCGCGCCGTCCTCCTCTACCGTGACGAGGGCATAAAGGGTGAAAGATTTGCCGATACCGTAGAAAGACTCGGTTTTGACTATGTTGAAAAGAAGATCCTCGGCAAATAACGTCTGCCGTCTCGTCACTATCTTTATTGCACTCGTGCTCCTTGTCTCGTGTGCCCAAGCCGAAAACAACAGTGACGGCGCACCTCCCTCTGACACCGTCACCTTTACGGATTCCCTCGGACGGGAGGTCACGGTGAAAAAGTCACCGAAGCGCGTTGCGGCTCTCATCGGCAGCTTTGCCGACGTATGGATGCTGTCAGGCGGCACCCTTTGCGCCTCTGCCGACGACGCATGGGATGACTTCATGCTGGACATGACAGATGCGGTAAACCTCGGTCCCACGAAAACACCGAGCACGGAGCTGCTGCTCTCATCCGAACCTGAGCTG
>CAYYRY010000152.1:0-4990 GCA_964474245.1 uncultured Ruminococcus sp.
ACGGTGGTGTGAGAGGTCGGCTGATCAACTAATGGTCAGCCTCCTACTCGATTGTTATCTTATAATTATTAGTACACTTACTTTCTCAGCTCACCGGGGTTCAGACCGAGACAAATCTCAAGAGAAGCCTTGCAGGCAGCGGCGTTAGCCTTGGAGTCAGCTCTGTCAGACCCCTTTGCGAGGATGTAGAACTTGATCTTCGGCTCAGTACCGGAGGGACGGGCAACAACAACGTTACCTTCCTCTGTCATGAAGTAAAGTACGTTTGACTTGGGAAGCCCCGTGGGCTCTACCTTGCCCGTGAGAACGTCAAGGGATGTCTCAGCCTGATAGTCGCGGAAGTTTACTACCTTCTCGCCGCCAAGCTCGGTGGGTACGTTTGCGCGGAGGGAGTTCATCATAGCGGCGATCTCTTCCTTGCCGTCAAGACCTTCCTTGTATATCTCTGCAGATTCCTCGGTGAAGTAACCGTACTTAACGTACAGAGAATCCATGGCATCGATAAGGGTCATGCCCTTGAGGCTGTAGTAAGCAGCCATTTCGCAGATGAGCATACAAGCAACGATGGAATCTTTGTCTCTTGCGTACAGACCCTTCATGTAGCCGTAGCTCTCCTCGTATCCGAGTAGGAAGGTGCCCGTCCCCTTTTCCTCATGGGTACGAATGACCTCGGCAATAAACTTGAAGCCCGTCAAAACATTGTGGAGCTCAACGCCGAAGTGACGGCAGATGGCACTTGCCATTTCACTTGTTACGATGGTCTTTACCGCATAAGCATCATCGGGAAGCTTATCCTGTTCTTTGAGGGCGGTGAAGATGTAGTCGAGGAGAAGTGAACCCATCTGGTTACCTGTGATGCACTCAAACTCACCCGCCTTGTTGCGAGCCATGATACCGACGCGGTCGGCATCGGGGTCGGTTGCGATGATAAGATCACTGCCAACCTTTTCTGCAAGCTCGATTCCGAGAGCAAAGGATGCCGGATATTCGGGATTTGGCTTGTCAAGACCAGGGAAATCGCCGTTAGGCTCCATCTGCTCGTCAACGGTATAGATATGCTTGAGGCCTATGCGGCGCATGATCTCGGGGGCGTGCTTTGCGCCTGCGCCGAAGAGGGGAGTGTAGACGATCTGCAGGTCATCTGCTGCTTTTGCCACAACGTCGGGATATACGCTCTCACCCGCAACGTTGTTTAGGAAAACCTCGTCGATTTCAGGCCCTACGATATTAATGAAATCTTCCTTTGCATCAGCAGGTTTTGGAACGTCTGTGAGAATATCAGCCTCTGCGATGAAGGCACAGACCTTGTCTGCGTTTTCCTTTGTGGGCTGAGAGCCGTCCTCCCAGTAAAGCTTGTAGCCGTTATACGCGCTTGGATTGTGGGAAGCGGTGATGTTGATACCTGCGATACAACCGAGGTGACGTACGCCGAAGGAAAGCTCGGGAGTGGGGCGAATGCCGTCAAAGAGGTATACTTTAATACCGTGAGCAGAAAGAACCTCAGCACAGCGGCGTGCAAATACGTCGGAATTATTTCTGCTGTCTCTGCCTATGATAACACCGCGCGCCTTTGCATCTTCACCAAGTGTCTCTATAAGACGTGCAACTCCTTCGGTAGCGTGAGCTACTGTATAGGTATTCATCATGGAGGTTCCTGCACCCATTTTTGCGCGGAGACCGCCTGTTCCGAATTCCATGTAGGAAGAGAAGCGGAATTCAATCTCATCGTCGTTTTCGGCTATGGAAAGAAGTTCAGCCTTTGAAGAAGAGTCAATTATCGGGGAATCAAGCCAGTTCTGATAGTTTTCTTTGAAGTTCATCTGTGTGGATTCCTTTCTGAATTATATAATTTTATATTGACCGAGTAATATATTTGCAGGGTACATTGCGTCCAAAAAATATTTGATGCGTATTACTTTATGCGGATCAGCTTTCATGCAGATATGGTGATCGTATGAGGAGGAATTTCTCGCAGGCACGGACGTAATGCGTCTGACCTTTGCTCCCAATATTTCCAGTGAACGGCAGGTACATACAATATCATCATGATTAGATGACGGAAGATAAAATTCACAAATGTTACCGTCAGTATTCATTATTGTATTGGTCAGTAAAGCCATTGTTTGATATGAATCATCACCGCTTGATATACGCACAACTGCAATTATCTTTAGCTCATACTTAAGGAGCATATGACGGAAGGTCATTAATAATCCATCGTCCGAGCTTTCAAGGGGAAGAATACAGGCATCGGCTCTGTCATAGTAAACGTCTTCGCAAGCACTTTTGAAATCGGTCTGATATGACGCACCAAGTTCATGAAAGTATGAGGAGAAGCCCATATAAGCACGGTCAGAAATAGGGGTGCGGAAGTACACCGCTGACGATAGAGATGTTTTGTCAGCAGAGTTGTCATCCCCTTCGGGAATATCAAGAAACCTGCAAACTCTTGCAAAATCGAAGGGAAGCGATAAGTCTCCTGTCGCCGCTTTCCAATTATCGTATACCTGTGAAGGCAGAAGATCTTCAGACGCATCATTGATTGCTGAAGCAAACTGAAAAGCAACACCATCAGCCAAAGCACTATGTGACTTTTCGTTTTTGTTTAGCCAATCGACGTTATTCCTCAAAACTGAGAAGTGTATCTCGTTCATTGTCAAAGAAGTTCGAGAAGTTCAAACGAATCGTCAAGGAGTGTGAGAAGCTCGTCTGAATTAAGCTTTCTCTGACTGAGCAGGCAAAGAGTGTATATCTGCTTCGCAATCTTTTCAGCAAGCTCAGGATCACTCTCGCACTTGTCAGCAAGCTTAAGAATCAAGGTGGATGCGGTATTGACTGTAAGGGTTGAGGAGCCTGCGGGGAAGTTCATGCCCTGCATACCGTTCATTGCGTAGAGCTTCATCATATCTTCGATTCTTCTTGACTCCTCGGAAACATGGAGTATGGCAGGAGTAGAAGTATCCTTAAAACGATCGAACTTGATCTCGGTATTTTCCGACGAGACTTTCTTGAATATCTCAGTAACTGCCGGAATATCGGAAACCTCACCTTCAGCTTTGAGAACATCTGCAATCTCTGCATCTACCCTGAAGAATTTTACACCTTCATTAGCCATTTCAACGGTGTTGATAAACTGAGTATCGATAATCTTATCAAGAAGTATAACCTCGATACCTTCAGCAGCGAGCATGGAAATATACTTAGACTGTGCGGTTTTGTCGGTGGTGTAATAAACCTTATTCTCGTGCTTTTCCTTAGCTCCGTCAAGATACTCCTCAAGCGTTGCAAAGCCGCCTGAACACTTTTCAAAGAGAACAGCTTTCTTCACTCTGTCATTGAACTTGGAGTCTCTCATGCAGCCGTATTCAACGAAGGTCTTGAGGTCACGCCACAGTGCTTCATAATTCTCTCTGTCATTATTGAACATTCCGGTGAGCTTGTAAGCTACCTTCTTGGTTATATGAGCAGATATCTTAGCAACATATCCGCTGTTCTGCAGGTAGCTTCTCGAAACGTTCAGAGGAAGCTCCGGACAATCGAGTACACCCTTGAGCATGAGGAGATATTCGGGAATAACTTCTTTGATGTTATCCGCTACGAAGACCTGATTGTAATAGAGCTTTACCTGACCTTCAAGACTCTCGTATTCACTTGCGATCTTAGGAAAATAGAGAATACCCTTAAAATTGAGGGGATAGTCAGCCTTGAGATGTATGTGGAAGAGAGGCTCTTTGAAGTCGTGGAATACCTTACTGTAGAATTCTTTATACTCTTCATCGGTGCAATCTGCAGGATTTTTCTGCCACAGAGGGGAAGTATCATTGATAGGCTTAGGTTCAGTATCGTCAGACTTTTCTTCAGCCTCAGCGTTTTCAAAATATATCTCAACAGGCATGAAAGCACAGTATTTTCCGAGTACCTCCTTGAGTTTATATTCAGAAAGGAACTCTTTTCCTTCATCGTTGATGTGCATTATGATGGAAGTTCCGTACTCACCGATGAAATCTTCATAGCCGTCAAAATCGGTGGTAATGTCAAAGTTACCGTCATCGCCGCAGGTCCACTTAACAGCTGGCGCACCTGAATAGGACTTAGTAATTATGTCAACAGTATCGCTGACCATGAAGGAGGAATAGAATCCGAGACCGAAGTGACCGATAATACCGCTTTGTGCAGATGAATCTTCACTTCCTTCGTATTTCTGAATAAAATCGAGAGCACCGGAGAGTGCTATCTGACAGATATATCTGCGAAGCTCGTCCTCGGTCATACCGATACCTTCGTCTGTAACGGTGATGGTTTTTGCTCCTGCATTGAGGATCACCTTGATCTTTGCGTCAGTTGCATCTATATTCTTAGCTTCACCGAGTGAGATAAGTCTGCGGAGTTTTGTTGTAGCGTCGCAGGCGTTTGAAACGATCTCTCTGAGGAAGATCTCCTTTTCAGAATAAAGCCATTTCTTAATAATTGGGAAAATGTGTTCAAGCTCAATGCTGATTCCGCCGCGTTCTGTGTTGTTAGCCATGGGAAGGGTACCTCTTTTCTGTAATTTGCTTAGAAAAATATTCCACTCTAATTATATAACTATCTCAATGATTTGTCAAGATTTGCATAAGTTTAAAGAGAAAAACCGTTCGACAAAGTATACTATTTGGTGAAAGCGTAGATTAATTCAAAAAATGAAAAAAACAATTTATTCAAGAGGTAAAAAATAAAAATATTGCCAAAAACACTTGTAAAGTTCAGAGTTTTAGTATATAATATATATTCGAGGAACGTGTAAAAATACACGGACTGAAAAAAATAGTTTCCCAAATAAAAATAAACATATATTTTGGAGGATTTACCACTATGTCAGTAAAAGTTGCTATTAACGGTTTCGGTCGTATCGGCCGTCTCGCATTCCGCCAGATGTTCGGCGCTGAGGGCTACGAAGTTGTTGCTATCAACGACCTCACCAAGCCTTCCATGCTCGCACACCTTCTCAAGT
>CAYYRY010000153.1:0-4982 GCA_964474245.1 uncultured Ruminococcus sp.
CGATACCGATGGTTCTGCCCTCGATACCGAGCTCGTCGATAACCTCGGCGACCAGACGGTGCACGATACCGTGGGTACAGCCGGGGCAATAATGGAAGGGCGCGTCTGTCAGCGCATGGGGCTTTTCAAATACTACCATTAGTTTGCACCTCCGTTTTCATAAGCATTCTTAATGGATTCGAGCACCTGTTCGGGAGTTACTATCATACCGCCAACGCGGTTGCAAAGGGTAACGGGCTTCTTACAGCCTGTTGCGAGCTTAACGTCCTCGATCATCTGACCCATGGACAGCTCAACGGAAATGAACGCCTTTACCTTATCGGCTGCAGCCTCGAATGGAGCAGTCGGGAAGGGCCAGAGTGTGATGGGACGGATCATACCTGCCTTGATGCCCTGACGTCTTGCCTCGTCGATGGCGTTCTTGGCAACGCGGGATGCGATACCGAATGCGGTAACGCAGATCTCAGCATCATCCATGAGGTATTCCTCATACATAGCCTCACTCTTCTCGATCTCGGCATACTTTTCATATCTTGCAAAGTTGAGCGCCTCAAGCTCCTCAGCTACGAGTGAGAGGGAGTTTGTGATGTTGTGCGCTCTCTTCATCTTGGTTCCGTTGGTAGCCCAGGGCTTCTCGGGAGTGGGAGCAACGTTGAGATTCAGCTCAACGGGCTCCATCATCTGACCCATAGTCCCGTCTGCAAGAAGCATGGATGTCATGCGGTACTTGTCCGCAAGCTCAAAGCCCTTTACTGTGAGCTCTGCCATTTCCTGAACGGATGCGGGAGCGAGAACGATCATACGGAAGTCACCGTGACCGCCTGCCTTTGTTGCCTGGAAGTAGTCGGACTGGCTGGGCTGGATACCGCCGAGACCGGGACCGCCTCTCTGTACGTTTACAACGAGGCAAGGAAGGTCAGCACCTGCGAGGTAGGAAAGTCCCTCACCCTTAAGGGAGATTCCGGGGGAGCTGGAGGAGGTCATAACTCGCAGACCTGCGGAGGATACTCCGTATACCATATTGATTGCCGCAATCTCGCTTTCCGCCTGAAGGAAGCAGCCTCCGATTTTGGGCATTCTCTTCGCCATATATGCTGCGATCTCTGTCTGAGGAGTTATCGGGTAGCCAAAATAGTGACGGCAGCCTGCGATTATCGCCGCCTCAGCGATCGCTTCGTTTCCTTTCATCAAAACCTTATCTGACATTTTATTCTCCATTCTGCCGCAATTGCGGCTCAGATTTTTAAGTTTGGGGTATATTTTATTACTTTTCTACCTTGATGATACAATCGGGGCACATGGTAGCGCAGAATGCGCACGCAATGCAGGCATCCTGATCGGTGATCTCAGCGGGGTGGTGACCCTTTTTATTGATCTTATCGGGAGCAAGTCTGAGAAGCTTCTTGGGACATACGTCGATACAAAGTCCGCAGCCCTTGCAGTTGTCTGTGTTGAATGTAAGCTTTGCCATATTCATTCATCCTTTCTGTGAAGAATTGTATACTTATTGAATTTATAACATATTTTTCTGAAGAGTCAGAGGAAAGAGATTTTCGACCTTTCCAGAAAGCTCCTCAGCGACGTCTGCCACGGCGGTAGTCATAACTATGGGAAGCCCCGACAGTTTTGACACCTCCTCGGCGTAGGGGAGCGATGAGAGTACCGTATCAGCGGTGGTCTCACGGCCTAAGTTTGTGTTGTTCACAAGTCCCGTAAAGGAGATGCGGCACGCTGCTTCGATCTCGCGCATTACCTCCACCGTGGACTCCGCATCTCTCGTTAGGGGTCTTGCACTGTTGATGACCATGAGCATCTCATAGTCTCCCTTTTCCACTATTGCCTTTGAAAGTCTGCCTAGGGCATAAGCGCCTCTGTCGTCTCCGCCCACGTCAACGACGGTCTTCATGGAAGAGTCCTCGATGATGGCGTACATTTCGGGAGGCATTGCGGGAGCGTCCAGGTTAGTACCCGCATACTGTGAACGGATAACTCTGATACCCGCCGCCTTCAGCTCGGCTTCGCTGTCGCTGGTACGAAAATAGGGATTTACTATATCGAGATCGGCAATTGCCGTATTCTCGTGCTGTTTTTTCAGTTCAAATGCGAGGTTTACGGCAACGTTGGTCTTTCCACTGCCGTAGTGACCGCACATGAGCGTTATCTGCTTAAAGTTCTTCATTGTTATGTATCTGTCAAATATCAGAGCTTGTTGCGCTGTATCTTACCGCTGACTGTCTTGGGAAGCTCGTCACGGAATACAACGATTCTCGGATACTTATAGGGCGCGGTTCTCTTCTTAACGTACTGCTGGATCTCGCGCTTCAGCTCGTCCGTGGGCTCGGTTCCCTTAACAAGTACGATGCTTGCCTTGACTACCTGTCCTCTTACGTCATCGGGAACAGCGGATACGCCGCACTCAAGCACGTAAGGAAGCTCCATGATAACGCTTTCGATCTCGAAGGGACCGATGCGGTAGCCGGAGGACTTGATGACGTCGTCCACGCGGCCAACGTACCAGTAGAAGCCGTCCTCGTCGCGCCAAGCGGTATCTCCCGTATGATAGAAGCCGTCGTGCCATACCTCACGGGTCTTGTCCTCGGCTCTGTAGTAGCCTGTAAAGAGACCGCAGGGTACGCCTTCACGTACGTCAACGACGATCTCACCGGTCTCACCGACGGGAACGCTGTTGCCGTCTGCGTCGACGATATCAACCTTATAAATGGGAGCAGGCTTACCCATTGAACCGATCTTATGGGATGCACCGACCATGTTACCTATGATCATGGTGCTTTCCGTCTGACCGAAGCCTTCAAGTATCTGAAGTCCCGTAACCTCCTCAAAGCGGCGGTATACCTCGGGGTTAAGCGCTTCTCCCGCGGTGGTCATGTGACGTACGGAGGAGAGGTCGTACTTTGAGATATCCTGCTTTATGAGCATGCGGAGCATTGTGGGCGGTGCGCAGAAGGTGGTGATATGATACTTCGCAAACATGGGGAGGATGTCTGCCGCATCGAAGCGGTCGAAGTCGTATACGAATATTGCCGCCTCGCAGAGCCACTGACCGTAGAACTTACCCCACATGGACTTCGCCCAACCCGTGTCGGAGATGGTAAAGTGGACTCCGTCGGGGTCAACTGTGTGCCAATACTTAGCTGTATGGAAGTGACCGAGGGGGTACTTATGGTTATGCGCCGCGATCTTTGGGTATCCCGTGGTTCCTGATGTGAAGAACATAAGGAGGGGATCGTCTCCGCCGGGAGCAGAGTCCGTTCTGTTGTAATGGGTGCTGTAGAGGGTGTATTCCTCGTCGAAATTACGCCAGCCTTCCCTGTCTCCGCCAACTAAGATCTTAGTTGTGAGAGTGGGGCATTTGGCTGCGGCTCTGTCAACCTGAACCGCTGTGTCGCCGTCTGCGGTACAGAGTATGGCGCTGACTCCCGCCGCATTGAAGCGGTACTCGAAGTCATGCTCCTGAAGCTGATTGGGAGCGGGAATACCAATGGCGCCGAGCCGGTTCAGTCCGAGCATAGCGAACCAGAACTGATAATGGCGCTTCAGCACGAGCATTACCCTGTCGCCCTTCTTGATTCCGAGGGACTTAAAGTAGTTAGCGCACTGACAGGATGCACGCTTTACGTCCTTGAAGGTAAAGCGGCGCTCCGTCTTATCCCTTGAGATATGGAGCATCGCGAGCTTATCGGGACGCTTTGCGGCGATGCCGTCGATGATATCGAATGCGAAGTTGAAGTTTTCGGTATTTTTGAAGGTGATGGAGGTAGGTGTTCCCTTCTCGTTTTCCTCGGTGTCAATAAACTGCTTATAGATTCTCTCTTCCGTATCAAGGGGAGCCTTGACGTCGGTTGCGATGGCACGGTCACGGGTAAGCTCGGGGATAGGCTCGCCTGTGGGGTTAAGAACGATGGCGTAGAACTCACATCCTGCCTCGTCTGCGGCGATCATACCGTGGGGGGTTGAAGAGTCGAAATAAATGGTGTCGCCTGCACCGAGGGTCTCGCGGTGCTCGCCTATCTGAACGGTAAGCTTACCTGAAACGATGATGTCAAGCTCCTGACCCGCGTGGGTGGTCAGCTCGATATCGCGGTGCTGTGCCTCGGGATCGTATTCGCTCTTAACGTACAGTGGCTCGGCGATACGGTTTTTGAACGCATACGCCATGTTGTAGTACGTCATGCCGTGAGCCTCGGATATTTCCTGTCCGCCGCCCTGACGGGTCACGGTGTAGGAACGAAGTCGGGGGGAGTGACCCTCGATGATATCGGTCACGTTTACGCCGAGGGCAAGTGAGCATCTGTAAATGAAGGCGAAGTTTAGGTCGCTTCTGCCTTCCTCGCAAAGGAGATATTCTTCAACGGAAACGTCTGTTTTCGCCGCCATCTCGTGGGGCGTGAAGCCTACGATCTCGCGGAGAGCGCGTATACGTCCCGCCATCTCCTGTATCTTAAAATCAAGTCCTGTAATTTGAGCCATAAAGTTTTTTACCTTCCTTTCCTGATGGGTGGGAGGGACGAAAAAGCACCCGTCCCAAAGCCTGTTCTTTGAGACGAGTGCAGAATAATCTGATCACCCGCGGTACCACTCAAATTGCAGATATTATCTGCCACTCTCGGAGTCCATCAACTCCTATGCTCTTACGCGGCAATCACGGGAAGGTTCTACCGGGCGCGTGCCTTTCTTCCTTCCGACTCGGAAGCTACAAACATCAAAACCTCACCCGACAGCTTTCACCTGCCGCTGCCTCTCTGCAAGGGGAATATTTCGAGTCCTCTTCGTCACAGTCTTTATCATTTAAGTATTGTATCACAGCAAAACCGCTTTGTCAATAGTTTTCTTACATTATTATACTATATCATTTACAAAATTCCCCGAATCGGGGCAAAAAACAGTAAAAATCACAGACGGGCGGATCTTCTCCGCCCACTGCTTTATCTGTACTTGTTTTTACAGCTTATTTCTCTGGATCT
>CAYYRY010000154.1:0-4958 GCA_964474245.1 uncultured Ruminococcus sp.
ATCACTATCCCTCCGCTTTGTCAACACCTTTTTTTGATTTTTTTTGCACTTTTTTTAGGTTTGTTTGTTTTGTCAATTTAAGACAAAGTATTGCTTTTGTTTTAAACATATGTTATAATTACAGATGTTAAAAAGCCGTAATTTAAGGTGCTGATCGCGACGGTCAGCCTTTCGAACGCACATATCATTACATTTATATCTAAAGGAGCAAACGCCTATGATCAAACTTTTGTCACCTGAAAACGGCGCAAAATTTTCCGTGCTCACAGATATCCAAAGGGAATTCATTCGTCGCGAACGCCCCGTCAAGGCGTTGTCCACAGCCGACAACCCTTCCGTTAACGACGCATATCCCTGGTATAGCCACGAGATTGAGGAGAGCCAAGGCATCTCCTTCCCCGCTTGCTTCATTTTTAAATGGGAGTGTTCTGACGTTTTGTGTGCCCCCTCCTTTGAGATCTCGCTGAGTGCTGATTTCACCGACGACACCCCAACGGGAAGGTTTGCCACGGTAAGCGACGTCGCTTTCTCATCCTACGATCACACTTATTTCGTAACAATAACCAACCTCATGGTCGGCACTGTTTATTACTGGAGAGTTTCAACCTCCGCCGAGACAAGCGAGACCAGAAGCTTCTCTACCTTTGATAACGAGCTCCGTCCCATCGGAGGAGGCGCCTTTGGCAACATACGTGATATAGGCGGCAGGATCAACACCTGCGGAAAGAGGATCAGGCAGGGTCTCGTCTTCCGCGGTGGCGCTCTTAACGCGCTTATCAAGTCCGAGTTCTACGGTCGAAGCGGTATGCACGTCATTCGAGATAACCTGGGCATCAAGACGGATATCGACCTGCGCTGGGAAGCCGTAGGCAAATATGAGTTCTGCCCTCTCGGCGATCACGTTAAATACAAGCTTTTCACCGCAGGCCCCTACCACGAGATAGTGGAAGAGGGACAGATGGAGCTCAACCGACAGATCTTCGAGATGCTTGCCGACGAGAGCAATTATCCCATATACTTCCACTGCGTTGCGGGCGCCGACAGAACGGGAACCATCGGATTCCTTCTCGACGGACTCCTCGGGATGTCGGACGAGGACATTATCCTCAACTACAACTTTACCGCCATATGCTCCCGCAGAAGCTGGTGCGATTGCATCTATATAATCGATATGCTCAACAAACTCAACAATCGTTTCCCCGATACAAAGAGCCTGTCAGAGCTATTCACCGCATATCTTCGTTCAACGGGATTGACCGAAGAGACACTTGACCGTATCAAAAATAATCTTCTTGAGTAAAAGTCTCAAAATCAATATAGTTTGGAGAAATCAACCATGATCACACTCATTTCCCCTGCAAACAATTCCGAGCTTTCAATCCTTACCTCTATACAAAAGGAATTCATCAGGCGCGAGCGTCCTATCAAGGCAGACACGGATAAGCCCGAAAGTGAAAAAAACGCATATCCGTGGTTGTCCGAGGAACTCCGCTCTTCAAGGGATCTCACCCACCCCGCCTCCGTTATTTTTAAATGGAAGAATTCAGACCTTCTTGCGGAAAACATTTTCGAGCTTTCCACCTCAGAAGATTTCTCTGTCAAAGAAGGACGCGGCACCATAGCTACGCTCAGCGAGGTGTACGTGTCCGCGGACGAGCCCGACGTATTTTGCGTTCGTGCAGATAACCTGCTCAGCGGCACCCGCTATTATTGGCGCATCACCTCCGGAGACGAGAGTGTAACCGCTTCCTTCTCCACCGTTCGCGGAGAGATACGTTTTATCCGCGCGGGATGTGTTCAAAACGTCCGCGACACCGGCGGACGCGTAAACAAAAACGGCAAGGCTATACGTCAGGGACTGATCTTTCGCGGTGCCGAGCCCGATGTGCTTCTGTCGCCCGATAATCTCGGAGCCCCCGGCTTTAAGATCATGCTCTGCGATCTTGCCGTAAAGTCCGACGTCGACCTGAGATACGAATCCCACTCCTATACCGAGTCCCCCTTGGGCAAGGACGTTTCCTTCAATTATTTTCCCCTTTACGCCTACGGCGGAACGCTGAACGACGAGGGTCGTGCAATGGTCAGACGTATTCTCGAGTTCATGGCTGACGAGAGCAACTATCCCATATTCTATCACTGCGTTCAGGGCGCAGACAGGACCGGCACCATCGGTATGTACCTTGACGCTATACTCGATATGTCCGACGAGGATATAATGCTCAACTATAACATTACCTCTCTCGCAAATGACAGCACACGAAGCTGGTATACAACGAGGGACAACGTTGGGTTCTTCGAATATCTTGACGAGGTATATCCCACTCTCAGCGTCAAAGAAAAGCTGATGACAAACATACGCCTGTCGGGTATTTCTGAGGAGATCTTCCAAAAGATCAGAGATAATCTGCTTGAGTGATAATAACCATACCCCATCGAATCCACGCAAAATGCGGTGTTTCGATGGGGTAAGTTTTTATCCTTTGTCCGACGCAAGGATCATGTCAATTATACGGTTGCATTCCGCACCGTCTGTTAAAGTTGGGGCTTTACCGTTCTTTGTCAGGAAATCGTGGAAAAGAAGAGTATAGCTGTCCTTTTGTTTAAAGCCGTCGTCCCATTTATAATCGAAAGGAAGTATCTCAGCGGCGTCTATCTTCTTGTACTCCCACGTATCGGGGTACCTCTCCGGAATGAGGACTTCAATTCGGTTCATATCCCCCTTGTCAAACCTCACACTGCCCTTCGTTCCGTGAAGTTCAAGCTTCATGCCGCTGCCGCCCATGGTGACACGGGAGAACTCGAAAATACCGAGCGCACCGCAGCCGAACCTCGCACAAAACGCAGACAGCTCGTTTGAATCCGTCCTTGTCATCTTCTCGCCGTCGAAGCGCTCCTTTGCAAAGTTTTCGTCCACTCCGCAGACCTTTGTGAACTCAAGTCCCATATTGCGGCACAGGTCTATTACGTGGGTTCCGAGGTCTCCAAGTGTGCCGAGAGGACTGTAGCGTCCGTCAAGGCGCCAGTTCATAAATCCGTCAACGTCCATCGCCCAACCCATTTTAAATGAGCCGTACACGTGGCGGATGCCACCGAGCTCGCCGTTTTCCACCAAATGCCTGATACATCTGAGAGAGTGGATATATCTGTAGTTGGTGCAGACCGTGGCGGGGATGCTTTTTTCTTCGGCAAGCCGCGCAAGCTCCCTTGCCTCATCACAGGTATCCGCGAGGGGCTTTTCGCAGATAAGCATTTTGCCGTTTTCAATAGCCGCCTTTGACACTTCATAATGAATATAATCCCAAGCACATACGTCGATGACATCTATATCATTTCTTGCGACCACCTCACGCCAATCATGGCATATCTCGTTCCAGCCAAGCTCCTCTGCTCTGCCCTCCGTCACGTGTGGCGAGCACATAACTGCCTTTTCAACCTTAACGTCATCGTAAAACTCATTCAGCCTGTCAAAAGCGTAGCTGTGTGAAGCGGTAATGGACCCGCTTCCGATAATTCCTATTCTGTAAGTCATCTTTACCTCCAGTTAATATTCGTATTTGTAATCTTCCCTGTACTTTTCAGCCTGTGCGCGGAACATCTCCGCGTACTTGCCGTTTTTCGCCATGAGCTCTGTGTGACTGCCTTCTTCTGACAGCTCTCCCCCATCAAGCATATATATCCTGTCTGCCATGAGAGTGGTGGACAGTCTGTGAGAAATGAATATCACCGTCTTATCACTCGCCGCGTCCATCATGGTGCGGTTCAGCTCGTACTCGCTCATGGGGTCAAGAGCCGCAGACGGCTCATCGAGAATGATAAGCTCTGCATCCTTCATAAAGGAACGGGCAATGACAAGCTTTTGAAGCTCACCGCCCGAAAGGCTCGCTCCGTCCGCACTGAATTCACGTGTGACCTCCGTGTCTATCCCATCCTTAAAGGAATTTATCTTTTCCCTAAGCCCGCATCTTTCAAGGGACTTTATTATCCTGTCTCTGTCCTTCTCATCCACCGTGTCTGCCTTTACGTTTTCTGCAAGTGAAACAGCGAATATCCTGAAATCCTGGAACACACTTCCGATCTTACTATGATACTCCGAGGTCCTCAGTTCCTTGATATTCCGTCCGTTCCACAGTATCTGTCCTTCCGTCGGATCGTACAAACGCATGATCAGCTTAATAAGCGTAGACTTACCCGCGCCGTTGTAACCAACGAGGGCAATCTTTTCCCCCTTTTTGATGCTGAGTGATATACTTTTGAGTACGTGAGACTCCGTGCCCGGGTATGTAAAGCCTACGCCGTCAAGGGTAAGAGATTCAAGCGTCTGAACACTTTCCGCCTGAGGAGAATCTCCCACCTTAGGCTCGTATCCGAGGAATTTTTTTAGTTTTTCAGCATAAAGGCTGTGCCCCTTAAGCTTCGTGAAATAATCAAGGAGATTGTTAAGCTGCCAGAACAGCGTCCACGTCCCTCCTACGGATGCCGCGAAGTCACCGAGCGAGATGGACTTTTCCACCATGATCTTGTAAACCAAAAGCGTTATGATACCCACGTTTATGAGTACGGAAGACGATAGGTCTCTGACGATACCCATGAAGAAAAGCTTCACACCGTATTTTTTATTAATACGTACCTGCTCGTCCACTGCATCCTCAAAGTCGCACTCAAGGATACTTGATACCTCGCTGAGTCTGATCTCCTCCGCGTATTCCGCAAGGTAGTATACCCTCTCAACGTAATCCGCCTTGCGTTCAGACGGTTTCAGCTCTTCTTGCTTTTTGTATCTGAGCTTCGTGTTAAAGTATTTGAGTACCACGGACACACCCACGGCAAACACTATGGCAATAACCACGGAAAAATCTATGGTAGTCACAAGGGTAATGATGATGGCGGACGATATTATCCTGTTGATGAATTTACTGATGTCGAAGGCTACGTCCATGACCTCACCCTCAAAGCCGTTC
>CAYYRY010000155.1:0-4940 GCA_964474245.1 uncultured Ruminococcus sp.
TTTGGCAATACCAACCGCACGTAACGTTCAAATTTTCACGAAGTGGAAATTTGTCATGAGGCAACGCCGTATATCATTTATAAAAAGACACTTTCGCCCGTCGAAGGTGTCTTTGGTTTTGTAAGGGGTGGATGGACGCTTGTTTTTTTCATAGACGTTATGTACAGACTAACCCCCACGTTTTGAGATGGTGCCTTAAAATGAACGGTTAAGGTGAACAGTACGTCAGCACACAAAACTAACCCCCCGCAGGGGGAGACACCGAAACTCCCCCAAATCTTTTTTTTAAAATCCCTTGCATAAAGCTGAAGTTTGTGGTATACTAACTTAGTAAAACACAAATACTACGGATAACCCGTGGAATAAGGCCATACCAGCCGGGGAGGCAGCGGCGCCCTGTACCTGAAATCCGCTATAGCAGGGGTGGTATCCCGAAACGAGGGTCGGACTTGTGTGGTCTGCGGCTTGTATTTCTGTGTTGAGGAATTGGTCCTGCGCGATCGGCGGCTGTGAACCATGTCAGGTGGGGAACCAAGCAGCATTAAGCAGTTTAGCCGTTGTGCCGCAGGGACGCCTGTTCTGAGCAGAAGACAAGTCGGCGCATGGGAGTTTCTTCTCGACTTTCGGGTGTATGGTCTTATTCTGCGGGTTATCTTTTTGTTTTGCCGTGATAACGGCAGTTTATTTCATAATATCGAAAGAAGGACTGCAAAATGGAACATTTGGCGCTGTACAGAAAATACCGTCCCCGTACCTTTGAGGACGTGTGCGGTCAGGAGCATATCACCTCCGTTCTCAGCTATGAGTCTGCCCACGGCAGGCTTTCCCATGCGTATCTCTTTTGCGGACCCAGAGGCACCGGTAAGACCACCTGCGCCAAGATCCTCTCAAAGGCGGTCAACTGCGACTCTCCCGTAAACGGCGACCCCTGCGGCAAGTGCTTCAGATGCCGTGCCATCGACGAGGGAAGCGCCACCGACGTGGTTGAAATGGACGCGGCGTCCAATACGGGCGTCGAGTACATCCGCGATATCCGCGACGAGGTCACCTATACCCCCGCCATGATGAAGAAGCGCGTGTACATCATAGACGAGGTACATATGCTCTCCATGGGCGCGTTCAACGCACTTCTTAAAACCTTAGAGGAGCCGCCCGAGCACGTTGTCTTCATCCTCGCCACCACCGAACAGCATAAGCTTCCCGCAACTATCATATCACGTTGCCAGCGATTCGACTTCAGACGCATCACCATTGAGGATATCGCCGCAAGACTTACCTATATCGCAGATAAGGAAGGCATCCCTTTGGAAGCCGAAGCAGCCCGTCTCCTCTCAAGACAGGCACAGGGCGGAATGCGTGACGCCATCAACCTCCTTGAACTGTGCGCAGGCGGCGGACACGGCGTAACTGCCGAGAGAGTCCGCACCGTCCTCGGTATCACGGGACTTGAAAACGCCTACCGTACCGCCGTAGCCGTGAAAAACGGTGACTTCGACGCACTGTTTGCCTCTGTGGCGGACGTGGTGTCATCCTCCAAGGATATCTCCGTGTTCTGGGATGAGCTTGTTTCCTTCTGGCGTGATATGCTCGTCGCAAAGAGCACGAAAAATATGGCGGACTATCTTGACCTGACAGCCCCCGACGCCGCACTGGTGGCAGACGCGGCGAAGAGATTTACCACCGCCGAGCTCATATATCACTCAGGTCTCCTTGACGAGACCATGGTAAACATGAAAAAGCTGCCGCAGATCAAAAGAAATTTTGCGGAATGCGCACTTGTGAAAATGGCCTCACCCGATATGCTCGTCACAACGGATGCCCTCCTTGCAAGGATAGCTGCTCTTGAAGATAAGGTAAGGCTTGTCGGATGTTCCCCCACAGGGAACACACCTGCAATAAGTCCCACCGTACCGACCGAGGCGGCACGTCCCGCCGAAAGCGAGCAGACGGCACCACCCGTGCAGACATCCCCCCGGGCTGAAGCTGTGCCGACGGAGCAGAGAAGGGTGACCCCCGCACCGTCCCCCACGCAGTCTCCCCGACCCGATACCCGCGAAACTCCCACGGTACCTCCGTCCCCCGCGCCGAAGGCAGAATCCAAGTGGCGCAGGATAACGGACAAGAGCGAGTTTACCGAAAGGGTAAGGGCGGCAAATCCGTCCATATGCGGTTTTCTCAACACAGCAGAGCTGTTCGTATCATCAGACCGTTCAAAAATTCTCGTAAAGGTGCAGAACCCCTTCGCCCTCTCCATGCTCTCCAAGCCCGATTCAAAGAGTACCGTAGCAGACGCCCTCCTTCTTTCGGGAGACGCCGAGGTGGGATGCGACGTTAAGGTTGAGCTTGGCGCGGCTGTTCAGTCAGCCCCGTCCCTCATGGACGAGCTGTCGGAGCTTTGACGGCTGAGGCGTAACGGCAAGATTCGAATACAATAATTATTAATACAATATATTATATAATAACGTAAATTTCGGAGGAAAAGAAAATGAAAGCAAGATTACCCAAGGGAATGGGCGGCGGCCCCACAAATATGCAGGGAATGCTCAAGCAGGCTCAGAAGATGCAGGAGGATATGGCTGCTCTTCAGGAGGACCTTGACGCAAGAGAATACGACATCAAGGCTGGCGGCGGTGTTGTTTCCGTAAAGATCACCGGTAAGCTTGAGGTCAAGAACATCGAGATCGATCCCGATATCGTTGACCCCGACGACGTTGAGACCCTTGAAGATATCCTCACAGCCGCAGTAAACGAGGCTATCAAGACCGTAAACACCACCAACAGCGAGGAAATGGGCAAGGTAACAGGCTCTCTGAACATGGGCTCCTTCCCCGGACTTTTCTGATATGGCTGAGATGCTTGAGCCTCTCGAGAGGCTTGCGGATATGTTCCGCCGACTTGACGGAGTGGGGAAAAAATCCGCCATGCGCTACGCATTCTGCGTCCTTAATTTTACCGATGCGGAGGCTGAGGAATTTGCCGAAGCGGTGCTTTCCGTGAAGCGCGACCTCATGCTGTGCGAGGTCTGCCAAAACATTTCGAGCAGTCCCGTGTGCCCCATATGCTCGGGCGTAAACCGCAACAAGTCCATAGTTTGCGTGGTGGAGGACCCCCGTGCGGTCATGGCGATAGAGAACACGGGTCACTTCAACGGCACCTACCACGTCCTACACGGAGCCATCTCCCCCATGAAGGGAGTATCCCCCGAGGACATCAAGATAAAGGAGCTTCTTTACCGCCTCAATTCCGAGGACGTAAAGGAGGTCATCATAGCCACCAACCCCACCGTAGAGGGCGAGGCAACGGCAATGTACCTGTCCCGCCTCATCTCTCCCCTTGAGGTGAAGGTGACGAGGATCGCCAACGGAGTTCCCGTGGGAGGCGACCTGGAATACGCAGACGAGCTGACCCTCCGCCGCGCCATCGAAGGAAGATACACCCTTTGAGACGTGCAGAAACGGGAAATTTCCTCAAAATGGTTGACTTGGCTTCAAAGATACTGTATAATTGAATTGTTCAAAAATCTTATATTGCCCTTTTGCGGCTGAAAGGATAACTGATATGAAATTAGGATTTGTTAGTGCCATCCTCGATACATATACCTTCGAGGAAATGATGGACACAGCATCAAGAATGGGATTTGAGTGTGTTGAGGTTGCTTGCTGGCCCTCCGGTAAGGCTGAGAGACGTTACGCAGGTGTTTCCCACATCGACGTTGACAACACAAGCGATGAGTACGTAGAGTACATCAAGAACTACTGCGCAGAGAAGAACGTAGAGATCTCCTCCCTCGCATTCTACCCCAACACAATGGACTCCGACCTTGAAAAGAGACAGGCAAATATCGACCACCTTATGAAGGTCATCAATATGTCTGCGCTTCTCGGCGTAAACATGGTCACTACCTTCATCGGAAGAATGCAGGAGAAGACCGTTGAGGAGAACATCGAGGAGTATAAGAAGGTTTGGCCCGCAATCGTTAAGTTTGCGGAAGAGAAGGGCGTCAAAATAGCAATCGAGAATTGCCCCATGCTGTTTGGCAACGACCAGTGGCCCGGCGGACAGAACCTCGCTACAACACCCGCTATCTGGAGAGAGCTTTTCTCCATCATCGACAGCCCCAACCTCGGTCTTAACTACGACCCCTCCCACTTCGTATGGCAGATGATCGACTACGTAAAGCCCATCTACGAGTTCAAGGATAAGATCTTCCACGTTCACTACAAGGATATCAAGGTATACCGCGACCGTCTCAACGAGTACGGCGTAATGGCAACACCTCTGAAGTGGATGTCTCCCAAGCTTCCCGGTCTCGGCGACGTTGATTGGGGCAAGTACGTATCTGCTCTCACCGACATCGGCTACGAGGGCTGCACCTGCATCGAGGTAGAGGATAAGGCATTCGAAGGCACAAAGGAAAGAGTAGAAGCCTCCCTCATTCTCAGCAAGAGATACATGGAGCAGTTCGTTATCTGAGTAAAAAAGCTGCCGTAAGCAGCAAAAAAGCACACATTTGTCTGCAAAGACAATGTGTGCTTTTTTCAGGCTGAATCCGTACTTGCGGACGGGAGAATTCTCATGAACCTATCCGTTAAATATTTCAGGTACCTATCGTAATCTGCGGAGGTACAGCCTTTGTTGTGCTCCGTAAAACTCAGGTATATTCTGCTCGCTTACAGCGTGACTGATCTCATCGTATCTTGTTCCGTTCCGAAATATTTCAAAAAAACTTTACAGATGAGTTGACAGATGTAAAGTGTGGTGATATAATATATACTGTTGAAATTTAAGTTCGGGTAACAAAGGAATTTCTCATATGAAAAAACAGATCGAACAGTTAAAGACAGCGAAGAATGCTGTTGTTCTTGCTCATTACTATGCCCCTGCAGAAGTGCAGGAAATTGCCGACTATGTCGGGGATTCGTTCTATCTTGCAAAGATTG
>CAYYRY010000156.1:0-4894 GCA_964474245.1 uncultured Ruminococcus sp.
CGCACCTGCGGCTACATCGGTACTCAGTATTGGAATCAGGGCAGAACCCAGGAGATCAAGGAGAGAGTTCTCCATCTGTAAGACATGAACTACGCAACTATCAAGAAAAACGATATAGCAAACGGCCCCGGTGTCAGAGTATCCCTGTTCGTCAGCGGATGCCGACACCGGTGTCCCGGTTGTTTCAATAAAGAGGCATGGGATTTTGATTTCGGCGAGCCGTTTACGGCAGATGTAGAAAACGATATAATAAAGTCTGCAAAGCCGGGATACGTTACGGGTCTCACTCTTCTGGGAGGAGAACCGTTTGAAAAAGAGAATCAGGCACCTCTGCTTGATTTCATAAAGCGCTTCCGTGCGGAAAATCCGGACAAGACTGTGTGGTGCTACACCGGATTTCTTTTCGAGGACATAATCTCCGGTAAGGTCGGTGATGCTGAAACGGCTACGGCATTGCTCAGTGAGATAGACGTCCTTGTGGACGGGAGATTTGTTGAAAAGCTGAAGGATCTGTCGCTTATATTCCGCGGCTCCTCCAATCAGCGTATTCTTGACGTTAGCCGTTCTCTCGGCATGGGGGAAGCTGTCCTGATGGACGGCACCTGGGAGAGAAAATTGGGCAGCGGTAATATTGAGGACAGTATATGAAAATATTCCCGACAGATTTTTGATATAATCTGTCGGGACGTTTGTTTTTGTAAGCTGCAGTTTGTCGTAAAATTTGTAAAGCCATCGGGTCGTCGAGGGCACACCCCTATCGGTTTGATAATATCAGAAAGTATCCTTTTTCTATCCCTGACAAACATAGTAATAAAATATACGCCATCTGAACTGTAATCATAATCCTTTAATCTTGCGAATTTCCCTTTTGGCAAGGTTTATTATAATCCATTTTTTTGTCACGCACTCTATTATAACACAAAAGCCGGCAGAAAGGAACCACTTCACTACATGTTGCAAGGCTATCTTATGAAAATACAACAAAAACGGTACTTGTATTTTATCATTAGTTGTGATATAATGTGCTTGTTGAAAGGCTACCTTTATGCGCCCGGTTACGATCAGTATCCAAACCGACGGAGATCATCATGGAAAAAATCTATAAAACAGAGCTGCATTGTCACACAAGCGAGGTCAGCCCCTGCGCTCATATGACAGGAGCAGAGACTATCGGAAAATATCTTGCAAACGGATACACTTCCCTCGTTATCACAAATCATTTCGACGGAGACCGTATCGGAGCACCGCACAGCTATAAGGTGCGTTACAATTCCTATGAGGAGCAGGTGAACAGGCATTACGATGCCATAGATGAGATACGCAGTATCTCTGCGGGAAGGCTGAATATTATCGACGGCGTTGAGATGTGCGGATATCATTCGAGTAATCATTATCTCATATTCGGAATGGACAGAGCACTGGCACTGAAGAAAAACGTTTTTTCCTTCGGTATGAAAGAGCTTCATGAGTATCTTAATGCCAACGGATGCGTGATCATTCAGGCACACCCCATGAGACCGGGGATGACTATCATCGAACCTGATCACCTTGACGGATACGAGGTGTACAATGGTGACCTTGAAGCTATGAGGTTCAACGAGGTGGCGTACCATTATGCTATCGTTGCGGGAGGCGGCAAAAAGATCCTCACCGTGGGTAACGACCATCATCTTCACGAGGAGCCTCTCCGTGCCGCAATACTGACAGACGAACCCGTCAAGGATACAAAGCATCTTGCAGACGTTTTGAAAAGCGGTGCTTACCGCCTGCACGTTCAGGATGCAGATTATCTTCAAGGTGTTTAAGTAAAAAAGATATCACACTGACCGGAATGGAGAAACCATTATGAAAAAGATCTACAAAACCGAATTACACTGTCACACCAAGGAAATGAGTGGCTGTGCTTCCGAGACTGCCGCAGGAATGATCGACAAGTATGTGGAGAACGGCTACACCACGGTCGTTTTGACCAATCATTGTGAGAATACCCGTATCCATGCTCCCGAGGAGTACCGTTACAGATACGATTCCTACGAGGAACTGATAAACAAGATCTATGACGCCATCGAGTATACGCGAAGCCTTGCAGGTGACAGACTCCATATTGTAGACGGATTTGAGCTTTGTAACTGTGTTACGGAGAATGATTATCTTATCTATGGACTTTCAAGGGAGCAGGCACTTGGATTTGACCTTTGTTTCAGCGATATCTGGGACGTTGCGGATTACGTTCGCTCCTGCGGCGGCGTTATAATTCAGGCGCATCCAATGAGACTCGGAATGACCTTGATCGAGCCTGAACTCGTTGACGGCTACGAGGTATATAACACCCACAACAAGCCCTTTATGAATCCCATGGTCCGCCAATGGATAAGCAATCTCGGCGTGGAAGACAAAATACTGACTGCGGGTAACGACCACCACGATCCCGAGGATATTCCCACGGCAGGCATCCTTACCGACAAACCCATTACCAATTCAGAGGAGCTTGTAGCGGTGTTGAAGGCAAAGGATTTCATAATATTCCACAATGCGTGAGGTGCTTGGGATGAACAAAAGAATATATAAAGCGGATCTGCATTGCCACACGTCGGAGGGCAGCGGATGCTCAAGCGAGAGTGGTGCGCAGACCGTTGAAAAGTATATTGAATTCGGATTTACGTCCCTTGTGGTCACTAATCACGTTCAGTTCTGGGAGTGCGATCCTGAGCTGACGTCAGGATATGGCTCCTACGATTGGCTGATCGACCGTGCATACGACGCGTCAGAGATCGCAAGAGAGGCGGCGGGCGACAGGCTTCACGTGCTGTCGGGCATGGAAGTATGCGACCGCGAGACGAGAAACGACTACCTCATATACGGTCTTACCCGTGAGATGGCGAAGGGCATCAATATGTGCTACAGCCGTATAGAGAACACCAGCGATTACGTCCGTTCCTGCGGCGGTGTTATCATTCAGGCTCACCCCATGAGAATGGGCATGAGGCTGATGTCCCCTCAGATATACGACGGAGTTGAGATATTCAACAACAGCGCAGATTGGCTGTACGTTAATTCCATGGCGCAGATGTGGGCGCAGATCAACTGCCTTGACAAGACGAAGATTCTGACCGCAGGCAACGATCACCATAACCCCGAGGATATGCCCACTGCGGGTATTATCACAGGTGAGCCTATAGTTACAAATGAAGATCTTGTCAGAATTCTGAAATCTAAGGACTTCTCAATATTCCACGGAACGAAGATGAACGGCGGTGAATGATAAAATGAATAATCCTATTGTTAGAGTGAAAAAGCTGAATGAAAAAGCCATTGTACCGACTTACGGCTCTGCATTTGCCGCAGGTGCGGACCTTTACGCCTGTACTGACGGAGAGATTATTACCTTTGCTCCGGGAGAGACTAAGTTTATCCACACGGGTATTGCAATGGAGATTCCCGTAGGATATGCCGGACTCATATATGCCAGAAGCGGCATTGCCTGCAAAAGAGGGCTTGCGCCTGCCAACAAGGTCGGCGTAGTTGACTCCGACTACAGAGGTGAGGTCATGGTGGCACTCCATAATCACAGCACTTCAGAGGTACAGATCGAGGACGGCGAGAGGATCGCACAGCTTGTGGTAGCTCCGTTCCTTGCAGTCGATTTTGAGGAAACTGATGAGCTTTGTGACACCGTGCGCGGCGAAGGCGGCTTCGGCTCAACGGGAAAGAAATAAAATTACGTGGTATCTGCTGTTGGGCAGATACCACGCTTTGATTTTATTGGGTTATATTTCGAGAAAATGCTTAAGCTCAGGAAGTAACTCGGTACAGGTGTCTCTGCCGTCTGCGTATACGCGGCGCAGCACGTCAGGGTCTTTCTCCACTCGTTTGATGGGGAGGGTATTGCGGGGGCATATCACGAAAACGTCTCCGCGTTTTTCAGCTTCAAATACTTGGTACGTGGCTTCGTTGTATTTTTCGTGTCTGAGCTTGATTGCATCCAGAAGGGCGGGGTATTTACGAAGAAGTGTTTTCATAACGGGAAACATTTTTGAACGGCGCTTGACATAGCCTCGGGGTTGAGTCAGTATGACCACGTTCTTTTCATAACCGATGCTCTCAAAAAATGCGAGAGGGATGGAGTCTGCGATGCCTCCGTCCAGCAGGCGTCTCCCTCCAACCTCGACGATACGTGAAACCAGTGGCATGGAGGCGGATGCACGCATCCATTCAAGGTCTTCGCCTACACCGCTTTCGCATTTGCGGTATACCGGCTCTCCCGTGTCAACGTCCGTACATACCACGTAGAATTCGGTGGGGTCTGCGGTAAAGGTGTCGTTGTCAAAGGGGTCTAGTTTGTCGGGTATCTCGTGATAGCAGAAATCAACTCCGTACAAGTCCCCTGTTTTGATAAGAGAGCGAAAGGAACAGTATCGAGGGTCTCTGCTGTATGCGGTGTTATACCGTATGGCACGGCCTGCCTGCCCTGATTTGTAATTACACCCGAATACGGCACCTGCAGAAACTCCGCAAATGCCGTCGTATCTGATGCCGTTTTCCATCATAAGGTCAACTGCCCCGCAGGTGAACATTCCGCGCATGGCTCCGCCTTCAAGAATAAGTCCCGTTTTCATTTGAATCCTCTCTGTATGGTATTGTGTTAATATATGTGAGTGTAAAAGATGTGGGGGACTGGGTCTGAGTGACTGTGGTATGGTATTTCCTACGATAAATATTATATCACATTTGCTTGGCTTATGCTTAAGAAATTACGAATATGGTGAAAACAAAAAATCCATCTCAAATGAGATGGACAACTTGCAAATGTGGCTTTTGCAAAAAATATATAAGGGTGAATGATGGGAGTCGAACCCACGACCTCCAGGGCCACAACCTGGCGCTCTAACCAACT
>CAYYRY010000157.1:0-4894 GCA_964474245.1 uncultured Ruminococcus sp.
CTACAACCATTATATTGCATCCCTCATAAAAAGTCAAGCCTTTCCCCAAGTAAACGGGCATCTCCCACCATATTTCATGACAAAAACCGAGTCATACCTATCCCTGTAGTGGGGACCTCACCCCACCGCCAACCGCCCCGTCCGCGCACATTCTCCCCCACCACCGTAGGGGCGGTTATCAACCGCCCGTGTAAGGTACGTATAACGTACCTTGACGCACTTCGCCGCCAGGCGAACGTGCTGAGCGTAAGCGAGGAGCAAGGTGGGATCTCTTTCTTTCTGCATTCCACGTACACCCATGCCGTCCATCTTCATCTCATGTAACCACGGGAGGCAGATTGCCTCCCCTACGGGGGTGGGTGCCGCACACGCGCACCCATGCCGTTCATCCGTATCCCACGTTTGCACGGGGCGCCCTTGTTTGCGGAGCAAACAGTGACGTCACCCCCTACAATGTTGTGGGCACCTTCCGTGCGTACCCATCCCGTCCATCCCCACCCATCCAATAAAAAAGAAGATTTTCGCCGCGGCGAAAATCCACCAAATCTATTATCCCTTATCTCCAAACGTCCTCGCAAAGCGAGAACTCACGCCTTGCCGAAGGCAATCATAACTCATAACTCCTCACCACCAAAAAAAAGCCGTCTCACTAAAAGTGAGACAGCTTTCAAAATCAAACAATTGCTTCTCCATCGGGAGTAAACAGCGGCAGCTCCTCAAGATAGATAAGGTCGTCACGCTTCGCCGCGTCACCCTCGGCAAGGACAGCCATTCTGCCCACGACAATTCCTCCCACAGCTTCGCAAAGACTTTCAAGGGCAAGAAGACTCTTTCCCGTGGAGATAACATCATCCACGATAAGTATACGGCTGCCCTTCATAAGAGCCGCATCCGCGCCGTCAAGGATAAGCTTCTGATCTCCGTCGGTGGTAATGGAGCGCACGTCCACCTCAACGGGATCTGTCATATATAGCTTATGCTTCTTTCTCGCCAGGCAATAACGTCTGTTGCCGTCAAGACGGGACATCTCATGGGCAAGGGGAATACCCTTCGCCTCCGCCGTAAGGATATAATCATACTCGGGAGCCTTCTCAAGAAGTGCCTCGGCGCAAGCCGTAGTCAGCTCGGTGTCACCAAACATAATAAATCCTGCAATAGACAAATTTTCGTTAAGAGGGCAAAGCATCAGCTCGCGCTCAAGTCCCGCGATATTCATTTTATAAGATTTCTTGCTCATGTTTCTCTCTGCCTTTCAATTATTTATAATTTTTGTTTTGTATTATCCCGAGCGAATGTGAAGAATATCGTCCCACGGTACGGCACATCCGCACCCAAATTACCGCAGGGGACGGCGCCCTCGACGTCCCGCTGAGACTTCATCTCACTGACATACTCCACAGGGGGAAACCCTTACGCTCTCAGTGTAATACCAAGCTTATCTTCAAGCGCCTTAAGTATCTTCGCGGCTACCCTGTCGGAATCCTCATCCGTAAGAGTCTTCTCAGGGTCGCGGAGCATTACCGCAAAGGAAACGCTCTTCATCTTCTCACCGATCTGCGTACCGCGGTAAATGTCGAACAGCTCCACAGACTCAAGGAGTCTTCCGCCCGCAGCCTTCATTACCTCTGCAATAGTGCCTACCTCAAGCTCCTCTGCACATACGAAGGAGAAGTCTCTCTCCACCGCGGGGAACTTGGGAACGGGCTTATAGTCCATCATCGCGCGTCTCTCCTCAAAGAGTACGCCGAAATCAAGCTCACATACGTAAACCTTCTCGCCAATGCCGTAATCTGCAGTAACCGCAGGATGTACCTCACCGAGTACACCAAGCTCGCGTCCGTTCACAAGCACCTTAGCACATCTGCCGGGATGGAACGCACTTTCGCTGTCGCAGGAGGCATACTTCACGTCAGCGATGGCAGCGATACCGCCAACAACAGCGTCAACGTAGCCCTTCATGCGATAGAAGCCGTCCGCACCCTTCTCGCCGTTCTTATAGAATCCGATGGTGATCTTCTTTCTCTCGTCGGGAAGCGCACCCTCCTCGTCTGAGGGAAGATATACGTTGCCCGCCTCAAAGAGACAAACGTCGCGGTTCTTAACGGATGCGTTGGACGCAAGCACGTTAAGCATCGAGGGAATACAGGTCGTTCTCATAACGGAGGTATCCTCACCGAGAGGATTAGTGATGACAACACTGCGTCTTCTCACGTCGTCTGCGGCAAGTCTGATCCTGTCGTAGAACTTGGGGCTGATGAAGGAGAAGGTCTGTATCTCGTCAATACCCATACCGAGAAGCATATCGCGCACCTTGACGTCAAACGCCTGAGAGGGTGTGCGCATACCCGTACCGTATACTCTGTCCACGGTGGAGTCGATGTCGTTATATCCGTAAATGCGGATGACCTCCTCAGCGATATCATTCATGCTCTCGATATCGCCTCTCCATGAGGGAACGGTAACGGTGCCGTCACAGTTTACGCCAAAACCGAGGCTTGCCATGATCTCTTCCATCTTCTCACGGGAAATGTCCGTGCCCAGGAAGCTGTTGATCTTCTCGCACTCAAGGGGAAGACGCGCCTCTTCCTTCTTTACGGGGTAAACGTCAATGAGACCGTCAACCACCTCACCTGCGCCGAGGAGATTCACAAGCTCGCAGGCACGCATAAGTGCGGGGATGGTATTCTCAACGTCAAGTCCCTTCTCGAAGCGGGAGGAGGACTCGGTCCTCATGCCGAGAGCCTTAGCCGTACGGCGAACACTTCCGGGATGGAACATGGCAGACTCAAATACAACTGTCACGGTGTCGTCCGAGATACCGCTGTTAGCGCCGCCCATAACGCCTGCAAGGGCAACGGGCTTCTTCTCGTCTGCGATAACGAGCATATCGGAATTAAGATTATGTGTAATGTTGTCGAGAGTAACGTATTCCTCACCCTCGCCGGCACTTCTTACGACGATCTTCTTACCATCAAGGCACTTGTAGTCGAAAGCGTGCATGGGCTGACCGTACTCAAGCATAACGTAGTTTGTGATGTCAACGATGTTGTTGATGGCACGAACACCCGCCGCACGGAGTCTCATTCTGAGCCACAGAGGAGAGGGCGCAATTTTAACGTTCTTGACCACCTTGGCGGAGTAGCGGAGGCACTTCTCGGTGTTAGCCACCTCAACGCCTATATAGTTAGAGATATCGTCACCGTCACATACGTCCTCGCCGAAGGAGGGGGCGGGAACGTTCAGCTCACGTCCGAAGGAGACCGCGCTCTCGCGTGCGAGACCGATCACGGAAAGACAGTCGGGGCGGTTGGAGGTGATCTCAAACTCAACGGCTGTGTTGCGCAGCTCAAGCACGTCGCGGATGTCCGCACCCACGGGCGCGTCCTCAAGACCCACGTGGTTGAGGATGAGGATACCGTCCTCCACCGCACCGGGCATATCGTGGGTGGTGAGGTTCAATTCCCCGATGGAGCAAAGCATACCCTCGGAGACCTCGCCTCTCAGCTTGCCCTTCTTGATCTTGATGCCGCCGGGAAGATGTGAGCCGTCCGTAGCCACGGGAACCACAGCACCCGCGAACACGTTACTTGCCCCCGTCACGATCTGGAGAGGAGCCTCTCTGCCCGCGTCAACGGAGCAGATAACGAGGTGGTCGGAATTCGAATGAGGAGTAACGCTGAGGATACGTCCGACAACGACACCCGTCACGTCCTCGCCTAATTTTTCATAACCCTCAACCTTTGAACCGGTGAGAGTCAGCTTATCGCAATAATCCTTTATGGAAATGTCCGACATATCCGTAAAGTCGGACAGCCATTTCATTGATAAGATCATAAATGATCTCCTTTCTGAATTAATAAATCTATATTACTTTTCCGTATAGTTACTTAATCTTGCTTCTGATATACCCTTCAAGCACGTCAACGGGAACGTCTCCCGCGTTGCCGTTGACCACGATATCCGCGTGCCAACGGGAGGGTTCAACAAGCTCATTGTGACGAAATCTCACGGTGTCAATATACCTATCCGTAACCTCGTCGAAACTCTGCCCTATTGCAGTAAACCGACGGATGCGCCGCACGAGCCTCTCGTCGCTGTCAAGGTCAACGAACACCTTAAAGTCAAGTCTTTCTCTCAGCTCACCGAGATGAAGAGCGAACAGCCCCTCGACAATAACCACAGACAGCTTCACGTCAGCCATGGCATCAGCCATATCCGCATAAAGGCACTCAAGCTCAAGCGCATCCGGATGGTTGTGCTCCACGTAGGTCTTACCCGTGATGGGCGCGACAGTGTAAGAGAAGGGACGGCGAAAGTATGAATCCATATGAATAAGACGGCAGGAGTCTCCAAGCCTCGCCTGAAGCTTTTCGGCAAGAGTGCTTTTACCGCTGCAGGTACCGCCTGCAATACCGATAACAAACATATAATTTCCCTTTCAGCCCGTTGGGGCATATTCTTAAAAAGTATGCAGAGGATGGGCAACAGAAGAAATGATCAGAACTGATGGAGGAATCTCACGTCATTCTCATAAAGATGACGCATATCGTCGATGTGGTACTTCAGCATAACGATACGCTCAACGCCGAGACCGAAGGCAAAACCGCTGTAGACCTCGGGATCGATTCCGCAGTTGCGGAGCACGTTGGGGTGTACCATACCGCCGCCGAGTATCTCGATCCAGCCCTCGCCCTTGCAAAGTCTGCATCCCTCGCCACCGCATACGAAGCAGGAAACGTCTATCTCAGCAGAAGGCTCTGTGAAGGGGAAGTGGTGGGGGCGGAAGCGGATGCGCGTCTCCTCACCGAACATGGTCTTTGCAAAGGACTCAAGTGTGCCCTTGAGATCACCCATGGTGATATTCTCAGCAACCACCAGACCTTCGATCTGATGG
>CAYYRY010000158.1:0-1719 GCA_964474245.1 uncultured Ruminococcus sp.
AAGCGTTGCGGAAGATGTCTTGTTTCCTGTGCCGAAAGAGACGGTGTTACCATGATTGCGGTGACCTTAGATGATCCGAATGATTGGCTTGACCACAAGACTCTTTTGGATTACGGATTTACTAAATACGAAAAGGTCGTATTAGCAGAACCCGGAGGGGTATTCACTGATCTTCCGTGTATAGGGGGAGAGAACTCACTCATCAGGTGTTCAAATACTGACGAGGTGTGTGCAGTTTTACCCAAGGGGACAAAATTTGCTACGGTGATTGAAGCTGACCGATATTTTCCTGCACCCGTTAAAAAGGGGGATGCTCTCGGCTGTGCAGTGTTTTATGCTGATGGAAAAGAGATAGTCCGAGTACCCCTGTTTGCTGAGAGAGACGTTGTGGTATCGGATAAAAAACCATCTTTTATAGAGCGAATTCTGATATTTTTAGGGCGTTAGCCCAAATTCATGGAGATCATATGGCTGAGATCAGACTACAGAAATATTTTACCGAATGCGGTGTGATGTCGCGCAGACTTGCCGAGGCTGAAATAGCAGCAGGTAAGGTCAAGGTTAACGGTGTTACTGCCGCAGTCGGTGACAAGATCGACCCTGAAGTTGATACGGTAGAGTATAACGGTAAGATCATAAAGATGCGCGGTGATGTCCGCCATACGTATATTCTTGTAAATAAGCCCGTAGGATACGTTTGCACTTTATCAGATGAAAAGGGAAGACATTCCGTGATCGATCTGATCAAAAATATAAGGGCAAGGGTATATCCCGTCGGTAGACTTGATATGTATTCAGACGGACTGCTTCTCATGACAGATGACGGGGAGCTGACTAACCGTCTCACGCACCCATCCCACGGGTTTGCGAAGACTTACGTTGTTGAGATACCGGGCACTCTTACACCCGATGACGTATACCGTATCGGTGCTCCCGTTGAGATCGATGGCAGGAAGACAAAAAGAGCCGAAACCGAGCTTTTAAGCGTACAGGACGGTAAGAGTCTCGTGAAGGTGGTTCTTACCGAAGGCAGGAACAGGCAGATAAGACGTATGTGCGAATCTGCCGGATTTAAGATAACGAGACTTACACGTTATAAGATCGGTGATATCGGTATCGGAGATCTCCCCATAGGCAGGTGGAGATTCTTAACCGACGATGAGATCAAATATCTGAAAGGAATTTAATCAATGCTTGCAGTAAAACCTATTCCCGAAAAGACTGTGGCAAAGGCCCTTTGTGAGTTTTGCTCCGTTCCCTATGAAGATGATGTATTTACATATTTTGCTGCTGATGTTAACGAAGATGACACAGAGATAAACCATATTATCGGTGTATGCACCTTCACCATGAAGGGCGGAGTAAACCGAATTGAATATCTGAAGTCCGCTGACGGTATTGACGATGAGGAAGCCATGATCATTATGGCGCGTACCGTTATGAACTTTCTTTACCGTTGCGAGGTTGAGAAAGTTACTGTATCTGTTGAAGGAGTCGGTGCTGAGATGACGGGAAAGCTTGGATTCAAGGATGACGGCGACGGATATTATATTGACTTAAAGAAGTTCTATATTTCACCTTGCAAATATAACGGATGATGTCTGCCTGGTTTTAGGACAGCTTTTGGTTTTAAACAGATTTCATGCCCTCTTGTCATGCCTTTGACAAGGGGGATTTTTAGGTATGACGGTATTATTATATTAATTTTATTGTTTGCTT
>CAYYRY010000158.1:1729-3898 GCA_964474245.1 uncultured Ruminococcus sp.
ATTGAATTAAAGGTTATGATGTGATAAAATGGTTACATCAAAGCAGAGGGGAAGTGCTAAGATGAAAAACGGCGAAAGGTCTATAAAAGGTCTGCGTAATATCGGAGACAGCAGGGCACGTGCTTTTGAACGTGTCGGTGTCACTACGCTAAATGATCTTGCCGGATATTATCCGCGGGCATATCAGCACAGAGGTAATACGATGACCCTCTGTGAGATTAAAGAAAGGCTGATAAATGAAGAATCTACGGGCCCGTTTTCCTGTATACTTACTGTATCGACAGAACCTCGTGTAAGCCTGATACGCAAGGGACTGACTCTTCTGAAATTCAGAGCTTTTGACGAGGACTCAACCTGTGAGATCACGTATTTTAATCAGAGTTTTCTTAAGGACACCTTTCATACGGGAGCAACGTTCCGTTTTTGGGGAAAGTTTACTCTGTCCCGCAACGGGATTCAGGCTGCATCTCCAATATATGAACCGTATATTGAAGGCAGAGAACTTCCGGCAATCGTGCCTGTCTATCCTCTTACATCAGGACTTACTCAGAAGATCGTTTCAAGCTGCGTCAGAGATGCGCTTAAAGCAGCTCTCCCCGAGTGTGAGGAAATGCTGCCTGCAGACGTTTTGAAGGATGCAGGACTTCCCACAACGGCATATGCCATAAAGAATATCCATTTCCCATCGGATCAGTTTGCGCTTGAATCAGCAAAGAAAAGACTTATCTTTGACGAAGTCTTTACAGCTTCCGTTGCCCTTGCAAGGTCGGGCGGTAAAAGAAGTGTACCTTCCGCTGTCAGAATGACTGACGTTGACATTTCAGCATTTGAAGCCATTCTTCCGTACTCATTTACGGGTGCACAAAAGCGTTGTATAGGAGAAATACTCCGCGATATGTCCGGTAAGGTTGCCATGAACCGGATGCTGACCGGTGATGTTGGCTCAGGTAAAACAGTAGTAGCCGCTGCTGCGGCATATACCACACTGAAAAACGGTCACGATTGCCTTTTCATGGTTCCTACAGAGATTCTTGCATCTCAGCACTTTAATGATCTTGAACCCATGTTTTTAACCCTCGGATTTGAAATATATCTGCTTACCGGAAACGTAAGCACTGCTCAGAGAAGACGGATAGCGAACAGACTTGCAGATGAAAACATACCCGTACTCGTCATCGGTACCCACGCATTATTATCACCGGATGTATCTCCCGCCTCACTGGGGCTCGTTATAATTGATGAACAGCACCGCTTCGGTGCCATGCAGAGAGCATCACTTGCAGACAAATCAAACGGTGGAACTCCAACTCTGGTAATGAGTGCGACACCGATACCGAGAACCCTGTCGTTGGTCGTATACGGAAGTCTTGACGTATCAAGGATCGATGAGCTTCCTGCAGGAAGACAGCCGGTGGACACATTTATCGTAAACGAGGATTACAGACAAAGACTCAATGCATTTATAAAAAAACAGGCTGACGAAGGTCATCAGGTCTACGTAGTATGTCCTGCCATTGAAGAGGTTACTGCAAAAAAGCCGCCGTCTGACAATCCGGAAGAGCTTGCGGATATCGTATTATTTGAAAGCTTCGACGATGAGATAAAGCCTCCCCTGAAGGCTGCGGAGAAGTATGCAGAGGAGCTGGCAGTAGCACTTCCGATGCTTAATATTGCTGTGGCTCACGGAAAGATGAAGAGCACTGAGCGTGAGGCTATTATGACCCGCTTCTGTAACGGAGAGATAGACGTTCTTGTTTCAACCACCGTTATAGAGGTTGGGGTGAACGTACCTAACGCTACGCTTATGATAGTTGAAAATGCTGACCGCTTCGGTTTATCTCAGCTTCATCAGCTCAGAGGTCGTGTTGGGCGCGGCAGTGCAAAATCGTACTTCATTTTGGTTTCAGACGCAAAGGGAGAAAAAGCTAAGGAAAGGCTACGTACCATCAAGCGTTGCAGAAACGGTTATGATATTGCCGAGGAAGACCTGAAGCAGAGAGGCCCGGGAGACTTGTTTGCGGATAACGGAATAATGAGACAGCACGGCAGATCAACCCTGGTGCTTGCGGCTAATTGTACGGATACGGAGCTTCTAAGTCTTGCCTCCGGCATGGCGGAAAGGGTTCTGAAGCGTGACCCGGATCTGACTTTACCCGAAAACAAAGCTAT
>CAYYRY010000158.1:3908-4841 GCA_964474245.1 uncultured Ruminococcus sp.
CCGCCGAGCGATTTATCAGAAACAGTGAAAATACAATGAACTGACTAAAATAAAAAATCCCTCTCCGAAAAACTCGGAGAGGGAAGTCTGAAATCATAAGCACAAGTGATCAATCGATATTGAGGAAAGCCTTGATTACCTTAACCGCACCGTCTATGCCTGTTTTAGCGGAATTGATGATCAGATCGTAATTTTCGATTTTTCCCCATTTCTTGCCTGTGTAGTAATTGTAGTAGTTGGCGCGTCGCTTATCGGTCTTGATAATGAGATCCTTTGCTTTTGCTTCAGTAACTGCACTGCGCTTTGCTACCACTTGAACTCGGGAGTCAAAATCTGCGGAGATAAATACGCGTACTACCCGATCCTTATCGCCCAGCACGTAGTCGGCGCAACGTCCGACAATTACCGAACCTTCACCACTTGCGTAGATATCGTTAATGATATTAGACTGGACGATGTACAGCTTATCGTTAAGAGGTACGTTAATATGATCAACTCCGTGGGCATAAACAGATGAACCGAGAGCAAGGGTATAGAGAAGACTGTTTGCCGCTTTTTCATCGGCTGCACCGAGAATGCTCTTATCCATACCACTCTTTTCTGCAGCCATAGAGATCAGATCACGATCATAATACTTATATCCTAATGCCTTCGAGAGTTCCTGACCTATGTCTCTTCCTTGGCTACCGTACTGACGGGCGATTGTAATGACGTAATTCTTCATAGTTGATCTCCATTCTGTCGTTCAAATACGACTTGGTGCATTAATATATTGGTATTATAGCATAAATATTCAATTTTGTACATAGATTTTATGACATTTTTTATAAAAACCATAAAATATTTAGTTTGCTATCCTAATTCATGCTTACTGAGTTAAAGCTTATGCATAAACGTTGATTTCTTTTAATAATATTAAGCCGTAGGCTGAAT
>CAYYRY010000159.1:0-4835 GCA_964474245.1 uncultured Ruminococcus sp.
GGTCGGCTGATCAACTAATGGTCAGCCTCCTACTCGATTTATCCGTATATATCGTTCAATTTGCTCATTTTGGGGATTGTTTGGTTATCCTGTATTTTACGTCAAACGTATTATCCCCCACGGGCTTTACGTGAAGCAGCTCCACCTCATATTCCCCAAAGGGTAAGCTGTACCTATCCGTGATATCCTGCTCGGTGGGGTATTCTCCGCTTGAAGAGTAGATCACTTCCCGACGCACTTTGCCGCGTATAGTCGGCACCCATCCCACGGTGAACGCCACGGTCAAGTTTCCGTCTGACTTCTTTACGTGCACGGAATTATCCGAGGAAATTTGCCATCCGTCAAAACCCATATCGGTTTCCTCAAGTGGAACGTCGTAGGGTAAAACGTACTCCCTGTCTGCGTGCTGCTCGGACAGATCCGATATATACTTTTCTCTTTCTTCCTGCCTGGTGACAAGGTTCACCCGTCCGTATAAGTCGGATACGGGGAAGAAAAGCGTTACGTATACGGTAATGAACGCCAACACTATGGCGGTTGCCGTCGTTACGGTGATGGGGAGTATGCGTCTGTCTCTTATATAAGCGGATATACTGCACCACAGAAGGGTAAGCGCAGCTATAAGGTGAATGATAAACGACAGAATGATCAAGTACCCGATGATGACGCCTGCCATGTGGTGTCCCGTTATACCTGTCAAAAACGAGCGAAAGTGCCACACAGCGGGGAAGAGTATCGTGAAGTACAGTATCAGATAAATACATAAGACAGTTATCGGCATTTTTCCGTTTCTCATGCGTACCTCCGTGTCACCTGTCAACCTTAATGTACTCATCGTGCCTCAAATCAAGCTGTATCCCGTTCAGCTTCACTTCATACTCGCTGAGCCATTCCACCTCTTTTTTGAATTTTCCTTCCGTATATACGTAGTACACGTCCCGCTTTGTTTTATCCTTTGTATTCACTGCCTCGGCGCGAAGTCGGATTTTCTCCCCGACTTCGGTATAGCGGTAGAAGTTTATAACGTACTCCCTGTTCGGGGATTCGGAGCTGTGAATGTACGAAGTGGGATACTTCATCATGTCGCCGTCGCGGTAGTCGTAGCAGTCACTACGCACGTCAAGACTAACGACTCGGTTGATCACCGCGTTGTGCTCAGATATCCACTCTATATCGGTGCTGTTTGTGCCATACTGAAAGTATATCTGACGTTCGTTCGGACGCTTCGCCGTATTGTCCGTTACCGTTGCTCTCACACGATATGAGGTGGTAGCCCCTCCGTTCCACAGATAAAACTTCACCGTGTACGTCCCCTCAGGCAAATCAGACACACAAGCGACCTCTTCGGCGGCAGATATCTCAGCAGATATTAAAATGGCACACCCCACCAAAGACAATACCGCGGTCAACACAGCGATAATTATCAGAGTCAGTAAGACCTTTATGATGATCCTTATTGGTGTATGTGACCTTTGCTTAGTCATAGCTGTAACCTACCTTTCGTGTAGCTTTGCTTCAGCCTAAATAAAATGGGAGAACGTCGTTCCCCCATAATTTTTGTGAGCATATTAAAAGCCAAGCTCTTCCTCATTTGTGTATTCTAAAATGTCCCCCGGCTGACATCTCAGCTCGCGGCAGATCGCCTCAAGTGTGGAAAAGCGTATAGCCTTGGCTTTGTTGTTTTTAAGTATGGACAGATTTGCGGGGGTGATACCTACTCTCTCTGCCAGATCCATAAGTCCAACCTTGCGTTTTGCCATCATTACGTCTAAGTTTACTATAATTTTCATGTGCGTCGTCCCCCAATTTATACCGTATAGTCGTTCTCTTCCTTATAGTATACAGCCTTTGCGAAAAGATCCTTCAGTGTAAGGCAGAACAGAGTACCTACAATGAATACAATGACCACTATCACGGTGGCGGGAGAGGGCACCATGAAGCACTTGCCAATGTAGATCAGCGCTATAATCGCACAGATGATCGCAATTCTGCGGAAGGACTCCACGTTCTTCGGAACAAATGGATTTCCGTCAACCAGAGTTTTGTACATTCCGCGGAGCGTAAAGAGGATGAGTGCCGCAAGGATACCGGACGATGCCATTATTACCATCATTACGTAAAGCTGAAAGTCACTGTACTCGTAGTAGTCCTTGAAAAGGGGACCCGACCAAAGGGGAATTGTCGCCACGGCAATAATACAGGCCACGAGGAGCACGTCGATGAATATCTTTGCAATATAGTGAGTTTTTTTGTTTTGCATATCGTTATACCAACCTTTCATTTTCTACGTTAAGTATACCACAAAGTGCGGTATGAGTCAATATATATTTATCAAAAAACGATATAAAACTTCAAGCGGAAAATAACTGTGGACAAAGTGCGGAATTTGTGATAAACTAAACGTAGCAATATTTGCGGCTGATCCAGATTTTTACAGCCGCGGCAGAATGGAGATCATCATGGGAAAATTATTCAAGGTCAACGACAACAACTGCTACACCGACAACCCTCACGTAGCTAAGAACGTATTTTTAGGTAAGACTCCTGATACTGAGCCTCTGCCCGTGTACGACGAGATAAAGCATCGCCTGCCAGCCCCCGTTTGGGAGGGCCACGACGATGCTATCGCTTGCTACAATAAGGTTTGGGAGATCGGATTTGGTAATCTGCACCTGCCCAATGCAGAGGCGGGATTCGTGTCAAGCTTCATTGACACCGCGTTCAACGGCTACCTCTTCATGTGGGACTCCGCGTTTATCATGATGTTCGGTAAGTACGCATCTCAGGTGTTTGACTTCCAGAAGACCCTTGATAACTTCTACTCCCATCAGCACCGCGACGGATTTATCTGCCGCGAGATATTCGAGGAGGCGGCGGGCGAGCAGTGGACGAGAGACGACCCTTGCTCAACGGGCCCCAACGTGCTTCCCTGGGCTGAGTGGGAATACTATAAATCAACGGGAGACGTAGAGCGTCTCTCCAAGGTATTCGATCCCCTTCTTGCATACCACAAGTGGCTCATGGACAACCGTACGTGGCAGGACGGAACATATTGGAGCTGCGGAAACGCCTGCGGTATGGACAACCTCCCCCGTACACAGCCCGGCTATGATGAGGAAAGCCACCACAGCTTTATGAGTTGGATAGACGCCTGTGCACAGCAGTATCTCAGCGCGGATATACTCATTAAGATGTCCGTTGAGCTGAAGAGAGAGGACGAGGCAGAGTGGCTGAAGTCTGAAAAGGAGCAGCTATATAAGCTGATCAACGAAAAGATGTGGGATGAGGAGACGGGACTTTACTGCGACAAGCTTCGCGACGGAACTCTCAGCAAGATCAAGACGGTTGCACCATTCTGGACGATGATCTCGGGTATCGCAACGGAGGAAAGAGCACGCCGTATGGTGTACGAGCATCTTGAAAATGAAGCTGAGTTCAAGCGTCCCAACAGAGTTCCCGCCCTTTCTGCGGATCACCCATATTATCAGGCGCTGTTCGGCTACTGGTGCGGCGGTGTATGGGCTCCCTCAAACTATATGATCCTTAACGGACTTGAAAAATACGGCTACCACGATGTCGCTCACGATATCGCAAAGGCTTACCACAACTATGCGGTAAACGTATTCAACATCAAGGGTACCGTATACGAATACTACTCCCCCGAGATGCCATATAACAACAGCGGTAAGCCCGATTTCGTAGGTTGGGGCGGTATTGCGCCTGTTGCGGTATTCTTTGAGTACGTACTGGGTATCAAAGGTAATGCCGCACGCCGTCACGTGACTTGGAGAGTAAACTGCCTCGAAAAGCACGGTATCGAGAAGTATCCTCTGGGCGAGGGCACCGTGGACCTTATGTGCGAAGCAAGAAGCAGTGCCGACGAGCGTCCCGTTATCACGGTGAAGGCTGACTTCCCCGTAACCGTTGACGTTATCTGGAACGGCGAGTGTTTCACCGTGACGAATAACTGATAGGGGAACGTATTCCCTTGTGAGATAAAGATAATAATCGATATGGGGCTGTCGCGTTTAGAAAAATCATCGGCAAAATACCGAGTGATACCTGTCCCTACAATTATTTGTGCATTTTAGCCTTAGCGCGACAGCCCACTGTGTACGTTGTATGTTTCTTTTATTCGAAGCATTTTGTGTATTTCGGATTTTTGCGGATCTCATCAACAATATTATGCTGATATGTTTTTAATTCTTTTTTCCAAAAATCATATCCTATGGGAGTAATTTCCCCCTTTGATAGAGCTCTAAGATCAGAAACCAAGGGCGCGGTGTATTTATATTCGTTTTCCGTACAAATACGTACATACTCTTCACAATGATCAAATCCTTTATCAAAGTAAAAAAGAATGTTTTCTAAGCTGCCGTTGTTACCCATTTCATAACCTGCCAAAGTCAAATAGAGCCTACCGATATTCCAGTGCCAACAGCCGAATCTGCCGTCAATAAAAACTGTTTCGTACAGATTTATAACGGATAACAAAAGCTGTCGAGCGTATTCTGAAGAAGATAAAGAAGGCTTAAGGGCAATAGATTCGGCGATGGCAAACTGGAGGTTTGAAAGAAGAGTCAATACTCTTTCTCCTTGATACCGTGCTTTTTCTTTACCTATTGTTGCCATGGGTAACAATAATTCTTTACAAATGACAAGAGGATTTTGAGCGTTAGCAAGAGCTTTGGCTTTATCATACTCTCCCATTCTGCAATAAAGCGGTGTTATTTGACGAATGGCGATTTCTCGGTTTTCCGGGGATGGATTGACTTTCAATAGTTTTTCATAAACCAATATGGCTTCTCGCCAATAAACGTTTTGAGAATTGTACG
>CAYYRY010000160.1:0-4489 GCA_964474245.1 uncultured Ruminococcus sp.
CAGCATGAACGTCAACGACACATTCGGGTTTCGCCTCGACCTTTTCACCTTTTTCCTCAATGACAGCTTCATTGAGAAGCTTCATATACAGATCATATCCCACAGCCTCCATATGTCCGTGTTGCTCAGCACCGAGAAGGTTACCTGCACCTCTTATCTCAAGGTCACGCAGAGCAATCTTGAACCCTGCTCCGAACTGCGCATATTCTTTGATGGCTGAAAGTCGTTTTTCGGATACCTCGGTCAGATTCTTATTCTTCTTATATGTAAAGTAAGCATAAGCACGTCTTCCCGAGCGACCTACTCTTCCTCTGATTTGATGAAGCTGTGACAGACCGTACATATCGGCATTCTCGATTATAAGGGTATTGGCATTGGGAATATCTACGCCGGTCTCGATGATCGTTGTACAAACGAGAATATCGATCTCTCCTTTGACGAGAGATTCCCAAATCTCTTCAAGCTCTTCTCTATCCATTTTTCCGTGGGCGACGGCGATCCTTGATTCAGGTATTGCCTTACCTATCCTTCCGGCTACGTTATAGATACCCTCAACTCGGTTGTACATATAGAATACCTGACCGTTTCTCCTCAGCTCACGTCTGATCGCTTCGTAAATGATAGCTTCATCATATTCGAGAACGTAGGTCTGCACGGGTGCTCTCATACCAGGTGCCTCTTCAAGAAGGCTCATGTCCACGATACCACCCATTGCCATGTTCAGCGTTCTCGGAATAGGAGTTGCCGTAAGTGTAAGAACGTCGGCACCAGTTGATATCTTTTTCAGCTTCTCCTTCTGCGCAACGCCGAATCGTTGTTCTTCATCAATAATTACGAGTCCGAGATCATAAAACTCTACGTCATTGGAGATCAGGCGATGCGTGCCGATAATAATATCAGTCTCTCCACGTTTCAGACGTCGAAGTGCGGCGCTTTGCTCTCCGGATGAACGGAAACGGGACACCATATCGATATTGACGGGGAACGCTCTCATACGCTTCTTGAATGTCTTATAATGCTGATACGCAAGAATGGTTGTCGGAACGAGAATAGCCACCTGCTTTCCACTCATCACAGCTTTAAATGCGGCTCTGAGTGCTACTTCTGTCTTTCCGTAACCAACGTCTCCGCATATAAGTCTATCCATGGGATAGGAGGCTTCCATATCACGGGATACCTCGTCGATAGCGGCAAGCTGTCCGTCTGTTTCTTCATATTCGAATGAATCTGCAAATTCACGGCACATCTCGTCATCGGGAGAGAATGCAAAGCCTTTTGCCCGTTTCCGTGCGGCGTAAAGCTCGATCAGCTCCTTCGCCATCTCCTTGGTTGCCTTCTTTGCCCTCGTTTTGGCTTTAGTCCAATCAGCACCACCCATTTTAGAAAGCTTTACGGCACCGCTGTCACTTCCTGCACCGATATATTTGGATACAAGATCAAGCTTATCTACGGGTAGGAACAGCTTATCAGTACCCGAATACTTGATAGATACGTAATCCCTTGAAACACCGCCAACAGTGAGGTTTTCAAGTCCCATATACTGTCCGATTCCGTATGCAGAGTGAACTACAAGATCTCCGACCTCAAGGTCCGCATAGGACATTATTGCTTCAGTTGACTTTTTCTTTTTTTGTTTCTTTATGGCGCGGTTAACCTTTCGTCCGGTCATGTCAGAGGAATAGTCAAGAAGGACGAAACGGTTTTCAGCCATTTCAAAGCCACCGCCAATACCGCCGCAAAGAGTGAGAACCGTCCCAGCCTTAATGTCATCTTTACTGAGAGTCTCACCTGAGGCGGCAGTAAGTCCCATGTCTATGAGACTTTCGGTCAGCTCAGCGCGCTCGTTTTCAATGGAGCAAACTGCAAATACAGTATAGCCTCGGTCGATAAATCCCTTGACGTCCTCGTTAAACAGCTCCCTTCTTGAACCATAGGGAGTGATATGTCGGCTACCTATATCAAATTCTCCACCGATGGACATACCGTTGTATGACCGCGATATAGAATCAGTTATAACAGACGGAATCTCACTGAGGCGATAAAGTTCCTCTGTCCATGATTTCATATACCCGCCTGTAAGATTTCCCATTTTGGGTATCTCACCGTGCTCAAGCATATCAGTAATACTTTGTTCAAGAAGAGTATAGGCAGCACTTGCACGGTTGTCAAGCTCAGAAGCACCTGTCATCAGGATACACCCATCAAACACGTCAAGCAGACATTTTCCGTTCTTGTATATTACGGGAAGATATTTGTCAGCAAAATTAAGCTCAAGGGAATTCTCTATCTCGGTTATTTCTCTTAAAAGCAACTCTTTTACTCTTGTCGACTCTACTACGTCCCTTTTTGCATCGAGATTTTTGATCTGCCCTTTAATTATGCCAACAAGCTCTTCCCTTACCTTGTCACTTAAAACAATCTCTCTTGCAGGAGAGATAATTATCTCATCGCAAAACTCAACAAATCTCTGGGTCATTGGATCAAAACTGCCGAGGCGGTCGATCTCATCACCGAAAAGCTCGATTCTGTAAGCAGTTCCTGTTGGTACGTATACGTCTATAATACCGCCGCGGACGGTAAACTGCCCGGGGCCTTCAACCATGTCAACCTTTTTATAACCTGCAGATATGAGAGAATCGGAAAGCTCGCTAAGCTCAATTATCGTTGTCATATCGATGATCTGTGTTATGTTGCTGACATGAGACAGAGGAGGTGTTACCTGAAGTGCCGCACCGACACCGGCACATATCGCAAATGGGGACGTATCACCGTAACCTGACAGTCTCGTAAGGACTGCGATTCGCTCGTTTTCAAAATCATGTGAAGCTGTCATGTTATTAAAGTTCAGGTCTTTTGTGGGAAAATTCATAGCAGATATGCCGTTTGATGACAGAAATTCCGCCATGCTTGCCGCCTCTTTATCGTCCGGAAACAGCAGAAGAACGTTTTTTCCGTAATTTAACACATCTTCAGTAAATGAAGTACGAAAAAAACTGTCAGCTCCTTCAGCAATTCCACCAACAACAAGAGGTTTGACAAGTCCTCGCTTTCCCATTACTCTGACACTCTCCATGAGTGCCCTGTATTCTCTGTTTTGTCTGATTCTTGATAAAATTAATTCTGTGTTCAAGCTAACCTCACAATCAATCTTTTTTACCGTTAAAGATGCACATGGCATCGTCTGTCTTTCCGTTCATGATATATTTTACACATTCAAGACAGTCGTCAAGCCTTGCGGACACAGATTTGAGATCTGCTTCGGGGAACTTTCCGAGGACCCAATTTGCAAGGTCATACTCCTTACTGGGTTTCTCACCTACACCGATACGGATACGGGGGAAAGCATCCGTGCCAAGATGGGTGATGATGCTTGCAAGCCCCCTCTGACCACCTGCTGAACCGCTTTTTCTGACTCGCATTCTCCCGGGTGCCTGGCAGACGTCATCGGATATTATGATAATATTCGCGGGGGCGATCTTGTAGAACGATGAGGCTTCCTTGATAGCTTCACCCGAATGATTCATATAGGTCTGAGGCTTCATGAGCAGTACCGTATGGTCTCCGATCTTAATAATATCGGTCAGTGCTTTGAATTTTGAGGTTCTAACCTTTGCGCCGCACTTTTCTGCTATTCTGTCTATAGCCAGGAATCCTGCATTATGTCTTGTTTTTTCATATTCAGCACCGGGATTTCCGAGACCTGCTATAATATACTCAGGTTTACCCGTCGCGCTTGCGGACGTTGAACCGATCTGTTTAAAAAGATCAAAAATATCTGCCATATCAATCTCCATTCTGCAGCCGAAGCGGCAATACAAATTATAAACAAACTCTTTGTTTTCTTATGCTTTTCACCTTTTTATAGAGTCAAGTATTATTGAAACAGGTCTGCATGAAACAAATCTGTTTTTTATTTAAATTTTAATAATAATCAGCAAAATTACAAAGCGAAAAGTCCGCTCTGGACGACCGGACGTATTTAAGCATATATCAGCGATGATCCTACAGGACATGATCACGATTGCTTTTGCTTTTTTGATTTAACGCAGGCTGTTTTCTTGGTTGGATCATAATCAGCGCCTGTTATATGAATTATTAGCTCCTCCAAAGAAGCAAGTCCAGCAACAAGACACACAATGAAGCTGAACGTAGTAGAATAGGGTGAGCTTATGAAGTAAGGAACTGTGAAAACAGAGAACCCCGTTAACTTATTAAGGTAGGTATGAAGTGAAGCGAATTTACGATATCTCACAGCGGCACATATATAAGAAACAATTCTGATTATTATGACGACAGCGAGCATGATCCAGATGAAATTCGGAAGCTTTTCTAAAAGTATAGGGAAAATACGAATGAGCATAACCGTATAATACAGAATATCAGCAATACTGTCAAGCTTCGTTCCAAACTCAGAAGTATTACCCGTAAGGCGAGCTATAATTCCATCGAGAACATCACTTAATCCGCAGAGGGTATATATCCAGAAAAA
>CAYYRY010000160.1:4499-4828 GCA_964474245.1 uncultured Ruminococcus sp.
CAGGAGACAGGGGCAAAGTAAAGAGCAAGAACATGGTTCCTATAATACGTGTGCAGGTTATCATATTGGGGATATATTTAACCATATCATACCTCCTTGTCAGGTGTTTTTACCGAACAAGATTATTATAACTCCAACTTTTTGAATTGTCAATCGTATTTTTTGAGTATATTTACCGTGATTTGAAATAAATAGATTATATTCACAATTTATGTTCCGGAAACATGATACAAGACACAGTACTCACGGCAGAATACTGTGTCTTAAGCTATGATTTATAGTGACTCAAGGAATGCCTTGAGTCTGCGGGCGATCTTCAGGTTACCCGC
>CAYYRY010000161.1:0-4825 GCA_964474245.1 uncultured Ruminococcus sp.
CAACACAGGCGGTAAGACGGTAACTCTTAAAACCACAGGTCTCCTTGCGGCTATGGCGCAGTCAGGTCTCCATATTCCGGCAGATGAAGACTCCGTGCTTTGCATTTTTGATGATATCTTCGCAGAGATAGGCGACGAACAGAGTATCGAACAGTCACTTTCCACATTCTCATCCCACATGAAGCGCATTGTTAAGGTTTTGGATGAAATGACGGAGAATTCTCTCGTGCTTTTCGATGAGCTTGGTTCAGGTACAGATCCCGTTGAAGGTGCCGCACTTGCTACGTCCATTTTAGAGGAGGTCAGACTTTGCGGAACTCTTTGCGTAGCCACCACTCATTATGCCGAACTTAAGGCGTACGCTATTGAGACCTCGTATGTTATGAATGCTTCATGTGAATTTGATATAACCACACTCCGCCCCACCTACAGACTCATAATCGGTACTCCGGGTAAGTCAAATGCTTTTGCAATATCCGAAAAGCTTGGTCTGCCCGCACATATCGTCGACCGTGCAAACGGCTATATCGGGGACAACTCCCGTAACTTTGAGAATGTTATCGAAAAGCTTGAGGCTGCCAGGGGAGAGCTTGAAAGGGAAAAGTCAGAGGCCGAAAGACTAAGATCTGAGTTTGAGGATTTCAAACGGAAGAATGAATCAGAGCTTCAGAGACGTCTTGCTAACGCAGAGCGAGAAAGCGCAAGACTTATAGAAAAGGCACAAAGTCTCCTTGATGGTGCGAGAGCGACAAGTGAGTTTGTATTTGCCGAACTTGACGAGGCTAAGAAGGCTAAAAATTCTGACAATCTTGCGGAAAAGCTCGCAAATGCAAAGAAAGACATTCGCCGCAAGGTGCGTGAGTATGATGATAAGCTTAATCCTGTCATGGAGAGTATTGATGACGGTTATGTTTTGCCGAGAGCTTTGAAAAAAGGTGACAAGGTTGTGCACCGAAACCTCGGAGTTGAAGGCGTGCTTCTTGTGGACCCGGATAAGAACGGAAACGTTTCCGTGCGTCTCGGTGCCGCTAAGATGAGAGTTAACGTGAAGGATCTGAAGCTTGTTGAAGAAAATGCCAAGTTAAAGAAGCAGGATGCCAAGTCCACCTATAAGGCTGTGGTTTCAAAGAACTTCAAACCCGAGTGCGACATACGCGGAATGATGGGAGACGACGGCTGCTTCGTAGTGGACAAGTATCTCGATGAGGCAAACGTGGCGGGTATCAAGAATGTCACCATTATCCACGGAAAGGGAACCGGTGCTCTAAGAAATGCCGTATGGAAGTTCTTGAAAAGCGACAGACGAGTGTCAAGCTTCAGGGCAGGACAGTACGGCGAGGGTGATTACGGTGTTACGGTAGTTGAGCTGAAGTAAAGGGAAACTGCAACTATTACACACCTATTTCATAACATCCCTTGCAAATAACGTTAAAATCTGTTATAATATAGTTTAGTAAAAATCATAAAACTTTTTTGAAAGAAAGGTATATTGATATGTCATCCAAGAAAATGTTGGCTATAGACCTCGGCGCTTCCAGCGGACGTGGTATTCTCGGCTCTTTTGATGGAGAGAAGATCAGCCTTAAAGAGGTTCACCGTTTCTCAAACGATCCCGTTATGATCCCCGGAGGATTTACCTGGGATACACTGAGACTTCTTCATGAGATCAAAACAGCTATTCTTCAGTGTTCTCACAATGAGGGAGGTGTGGATACTCTCGGTATCGACACTTGGGGTGTCGACTACGGATACCTCGATAAGACAGGCGCACTTCTGTCCAACCCCTATCATTACAGAGACAACCGCACCGATACCATCCCTTCCTATATTTTCGAGAATATTCTCCCTTGGGAGGAGCTTTATAAGGTAACCGGTATCCAGTCCATGAATTTCAATACTCTTTATCAGATCGTTGCCGATATCAAGAACCGTCCATGGCTCGTTGAGAATGCTGACAAGATGCTCAATATGCCCGACCTTCTCGGATACCTTCTCACCGGTGAGAAGATGAGTGAGTACACTATCGTGTCTACAGGTGCTCTTCTTGATGCCAAGAAGCGTGACTACGCTTACGACCTTCTCGATAAGTTCGGAATCAAAAAGTCCCTTTTCTGTGACCTTGTAGCTCCCGGTACTACCCTCGGTAAGCTTCTTCCTTTCGTAGACGGCGAAACAGGCGGCACAGGTGCTACCGTCGTTAAGGTTGCTTCTCACGATACAGCCAGTGCAGTTCTTTCAGTTCCCGCAAAGGACAGCGATTTCCTCTACATATCAAGCGGAACGTGGTCTCTCATGGGTATCGAGAATCCCGAGCCTCTGCTCACGGACGATTCCCTTAAGTATGACTTTACAAATGAGGGTGGTGTATTCGGTACTATCCGTGTGCTCAAGAATATCATGGGTCTGTGGCTCGAGCAGGAGTCCCGCCGTCAGTGGAAGAGGGAAGGATATAACTATTCCTTCGACGATCTCTCGAGTATGGCAAAGGCATCCAAGCCTCTTCAGTCCATCATCAACCCTGACGATCCGCTTTTCTCTCCCGCAGGTGATATGCCCGGAAGAATCAGAGAATACTGTAAGGCAACGGGTCAGCACGTACCCGAGAATCCCGGCGAGGTTGTTCGCTGCATCTTCGAGAGCCTGTCTCTCAGATACCGCTGGACCGCTGAGAAGCTCGAAGAGATGACCGGAAGACGTTACTCCACCATCAACATCGTGGGCGGCGGTACCAAGGAAGAGATGCTTTCTCAGTTTGCCGCAGACGCATCCGGCAGACTCGTTGTGGCAGGTCCCATCGAAGCAACAGCCCTCGGTAACATCGCAATGCAGGCAATCGCCGCAGGCGAGATATCCGGTCTTTCCGAGGCAAGAAGTGTTATCGCAAATTCCTTTGACAGAAAGGAATATACACCTGACTCATCCATGAAGTCACAGTGGGACGAGGCGTACGGAAGATTCCTTAAGCTCATCGGCGAAAACTGAAAAATTTATTAAATGGAGATAAATGCTATGAATACCAACAAGATGTACGAAATGGCTAAAGAGATCTACGCCGAGATAGGTGTGGATACAGACCGCGCTATTGCGGAAACTGCAGAGATCCCCGTGTCCATCCAGTGCTGGCAGGGTGATGACGTTGTCGGATTTGAAAATCCCGACGGAGTTCTCACAGGCGGAATCCAGACCACCGGTAACTATCCCGGTAAGGCTACGAGCATTGATGAGCTCAAGGCTGACTTTGATTTTGCCGCATCTCTCATCCCAGGTAAGAAGAAGGTAAGCATCCATGCTATCTACCTTGACAACCAGGGTCAGAAGGTTGACAGAAATGAGATCGAGCCCAAGCACTATGAGACTTGGGTAAAGTGGGCAAAGGAGCACGGATACGGTCTTGACTTCAACCCCACGTATTTCTCACACCCCCTTTCCGCTGACGGATTTACCCTCAGCCATCAGAATGAAGAGATCAGACAGTTCTGGGTAGAGCACGGTAAGCGTTCCTCCAAGATCTCCGAGTATTTCGGACGCGAGCTTGGAATGGTTTCCTGCAATAACCAGTGGACTCCCGACGGCTTCAAGGACACTCCCGTATGCAAGGCTGAGTACAGAGCTACACTTGAGCGTTCCTACACCGAGATATTCTCCCAGTATACCGATCCCAAGTATAACCTCGACTCAATTGAGAGCAAGGTATTCGGAATCGGTGCGGAAAGCTGTACCATCGGTTCAGGTGAATTCTGCCTCGGCTGTGCAATCAAGCACGATAAGCTTGTAACCCTTGACACAGGTCACTTCCATCCCACTGAGGTCGTATCTGATAAGATCAGTTCCACGCTTCAGTACGCAAAGGGAATCTTGCTCCACGTATCCCGTCCTGTTCGTTGGGACAGTGACCACGTAGTTGTCCTTGATGATGAGACTAAGGCTATCGCTTCAGAAATCGTTCGCGGCGGTTATGAAGACAGAGTATATATCGGTCTTGACTACTTTGATGCAAGCATCAACCGTATCGCTTGTTGGGCGATCGGTTCACGTAATATGCAGAAGGCTCTGCTCATGGCTAAGCTTGAGCCCACAGCTCTTCTCAAGAAGTTTGAACTTGAGGGTGACTACACTTCAAGACTTGCATATCTTGAAGAGTTGAAGACACTTCCTTTCGCTGCAGTATGGGACAAGTATTGCGAGATGCAGAATGTTCCCCTGAGAGAAGCTTGGCTTGCTGAAGTTAAGAAGTACGAAGCAGACGTTCTCTCAAAGAGATAAAGGGATAGCCTGAACGGCAAATTTACGCCCGTAGGATATATATGTTGATTTCAAAATACTCAACGATCAAGCTTGTTTTAGTGTTTGTTTTATGTCTTTCCGCTGTTTTTTGTACCGGATGTGCAGGGAACACTGATACATCGCTTCTTCCCGCATACGGTGCAGGACGGATTGAAACGGAGGCGACCACACCTCCGGAGACGGAAGAGCCTGTGGAAGTACCTAAGAAGGGAATAACGATTCTTATCGATCCCGGTCACGGATATGAGGACGGCGGGACAAGCAGTGAGCTTTTGGGTGATGTACTTGAAAAGGATATTACACTATCAGTTTCCCAAAAGCTTGAAAAGAAGCTCACAGAGCTTGGCTTTGACGTAATGTTTACACACAACGGTGAGGAATTCCCCAAGTCTCAAGTTGATGACGGGAATAACCGCTTCAAGCCCGAGGAAAGAGTATCATACGCCAACAGCATTATAGATAAGTTTGATTATTATATCTCGATCCACTGTAATTCATTTGACGACCCGGAAGTCAGCGGTGCGGTAATATACTACGTTGA
>CAYYRY010000162.1:0-3051 GCA_964474245.1 uncultured Ruminococcus sp.
TACTCGATTCAAAACTGTTTGAGTCAGCTTTGATGTTTATCTGTGTCTGTAGAAGTGGAATATCTCCGTGTGGTTGCCGACCTCGGAGCTCTTGACTATGAGACCTGTGTAGAAATCGGTGTTGTGGTAGGGACATTCTCTGTTGAGTGTTGCTATCCATTCGCTGGACGCGGGAACGTCTATCCTCAGTCTGTTTTCGCGGACCTCCTCGCCCTCGGTCTGATGGTAGACCAGAAGGAATTCGCGGTCGTCGGGGGTGGCGAAGAAGAATGCCTCCTTGTTGTCGCCCTCGAGGGTGGTGACTCTTCTGCGGATGCCGTTCTTCACGAGGCTTTCGAATCTCGCGTTGCCCTTGATGGCTTCTCTCAGAGCCTCTTCGGTGGCGGTAGACATTTCACCGTCGTCACACCACTTCCTGAAGAGGGTCTCGCGCTCGGTCTTCTTGTCGTAGCTCTTGTTACGGACGAAGTGATATACCTCGCCGTGGCGTCCCTCGCGGGTGCTTCTTACGACGAGACCCGCATCTCTTAAGTTAAAGTACTCGTAGGTGCAGCCGCGGTTGAAGGTTGCGATCCACTCACTTCCTGCGGGAACGTTTATCTTGAGTCGATATTCCGTGGGCTCCTCGCCGTAGGGCTGGAGGAAGAATACGAGGATGTCGTTACCGTCCTCGCTGATATAGTAGAACGCGGACTTGCCGTCGGTCTCAAAGGGGGAGATAAGCCTGTAAAGGTCGCCGTTGCAGATTATATCCTGATACTTGCGGTACTCCTCGATCTGTGCCTTGATGTGGGCCTTTGCATCCTCTGACACCTTGGTGATGTCGAGCTCATAGCCGAGCATACCTTGCATAGCCACCTTCCAGCGGTAGTCGGTCTCCGCGTAGTTCTCAATGGAGTTTTCGTGGTCGGAAACGTGACAGCTCATGACGGATGCGGGGTAGCAGTAGGATGAGCCGTACTGGATCTTGATGCGGTCGTTGGGGGAGGTGTTGTCGCTGGTCCAGATCATGGAGGAATACTTCATCATGCCGAGATCGTATCTTCCGCCGCCTCCGCTGCAGTTCTCGATCATGACATTCGGGTAAGTGTCGCAGAACCACTGATAGAGGTCGTACACGCCGAGCATAAAGCGGTGGTAGGTCTCGCCGCGGCGGTCTACGGGAAGGGATGCGGAGGATACCTCGCTGAGGTTGCGGTTGAAGTCCCACTTGATGTAATCTATCGGCACGTCGGTGAAGGTCTCCTTGAAGGTCGCCTTCAGATACTCGACAACCTCGGGATTAGCGAAATCGAGAACAGCCTGTGCGCGGCTGAGTGTCGTTTTTCTGCCGGGGGCGGTGAGCACCCATTCGGGATGGGTACGGAAAAGGTCGGAGTCGGGGTTGATCATCTCGGGCTCGATCCAGATGCCGAAGTTGATGCCCAGTGCCTTGATGCGCTTTACGAAGGAGGGAAGACCGTTCTTGAATCTTTCGGGGTTAGCCTGCCAGTCGCCGAGGCCTGCGCGGTCGTTGTATCTCTTGCCGAACCAGCCGTCGTCCATGACCAGCATATCTACGCCGCACTCAAGGGAGTTCTTGGCGAAGTCCACCATCTTCTCCTCGTCGATGTCGAAGTATACACCCTCCCATGTGTTGAGCACCACGGGGCGCTTGCCGAGGGCACAGGGGCGGACGATGTAGCGGCGTGCGAAGCGGTGGAGGTTTCTTGAACTCTGACCGATACCGCGGTCGGTGTAGGTCATGACAGCCTCCGGAGCATGGAATACCTCACCCTGACATAACTTCCATGAGAAGCCGTCGGGATGGATGCCCACGGTAACGCGGGTGACGTCCTCCTGGGTTACCTCAACGCTGTTCATGAAGTTACCGCTGTAAACGAAGCTGAAGGCGAAGGCGTTACCTTCTTCCTCCGTGGTTGTCCAATCGGCAAGGATGAAGCTGTTGTTCATCTCGTGGCCCGTTGCGCCGCGGCGGGACTCCATGGTAGTTCTCAGATGGTTTATACGGGTGCGCTCCGTCATTCTTTCCTTGCAGTGATGACCGCAGAAGGAGAGTAAGTCGAAGTCGTTGCGGGGAATATCGAGGGAGAGGCTCATTGCGCGCTCAAGGTAAACAGCGTCCTCGCCGAGGTTCTCCACGGTGAAGTAACGGGAGATGACGTCCTCCTCAGGGTATACTGTGTAGCAGAGCTTCAAGAGGCAATGACTGACCTCGTCTTCAAGAGTGATCTCAAGGGTTTCGGTGCCCTCACCGCAAGATGCGAAGGGAAGACCGGGGATATCTGCTCTGCCCGAAAAAATGCGGTGGCTCTTGTAGGTGAAGAGAGTAACGCTGTCTCCGTTGGCGTTCTTTACGCGGATGGCATCGCTTCTGTAATCGCCGCTTCCGAACTGGGGGAACTCAGCCATTTTGGTGTTGATGCCGTATCTGCCGTTTTCCTCCATAAGGTAGGGTGAGAATGAGAGTCCCTCGGGAACGCGCTCGGTCTCGGGATCCCTGCCCTTTACGCCGTAGTACAGGTGAGTGAGATATTTTCCGAATTCCACTCTCATGGCGTAGGCGGTGTTCTTTGTTTCGAGAGTCAGTATGTTCTTCTGCTCGTCGTATCTTATAGCCATATGTAATTCTCCTTTTCGGGGGATAATATTGTCTGATTTTATGATATCAGTTTTATGCGTTTTTTTCAAGTGGGAAACGGATATTTGTTCAGGCTTTTTTGACGGTTTTCGGTTCGTTTGGCTGTTGCATGAAAAAAACGGTACGGACACCGCAAAAAGAAAGACCCGTACTGCTGTGCAAACGGTACGGGTCATGCTGTATGTCAGAAGAATTTGCTTTTAAAGGGATCAGTCGTCGAGGGTCGCTTCCTGAGCTGTTTCGGAAACTGCGCTCGTGCGGATGGGTGCGGGACGCTCGCAACGGGTGGTCATCTCATAGATCTTACCGGTCTGGCAGGACTCCTGAATACCGTGGATGACCTCGATTGCGTGAAGACCGATGTCGTAGTGACAGCGGGGACGTCTGCCGTTAATGATAGCGTAGCACAT
>CAYYRY010000162.1:3061-4800 GCA_964474245.1 uncultured Ruminococcus sp.
AGGAATAGTAACCGTGGAGGAGGGGAAGGTCAACTTTTGCGGATTCCATGCCGCCTTCACCGAGCTTCTGATTGTCCGTACCGTCGTCGCCGTATACGCCAACCTCAGACTTGGGCATCTCTCCTGCGCGTATACCCTCGCCCTTGGGAGCGGCACCGTTTCTTTCAACACTGATGGTGCTGCGGAAGCTGTTGGGGTCGCCGAGGTGGAATACGCCGTCGGTACCTGTGATCTGGAATGCGTGCGTGCCCTGAGAGTCGGAGGAGATGTGGAATGTTCCGAGAACGCCGTTTTCGAATTCAAGAGCCGCAAGGAGAGTTGTGGGAGTGTCAACTATGAAGTCCTCACCGTACTTGGGATGCTTGGGGTTAGTGTACTTTCTTACGGGATTGAGGTTGCCGCCGAAGCCCGTTACTCTCTTAATGCTTCCGAGGAGGTTGATCATTTGGTGGATGTAGTAACCGCCGAGGTCAAAGGGGAAGCCTCCGCCATAGTGGAGAGGGAAGAAGAAGTACTTGGGCGCGAGGTCGAAGAAGGGGGTATCCGGCTCGTAGTGAGAGGTGCACTGAGCATGAACAGTGATGGGTTTTCCGATGATACCGTCGTCAAGATACTTTCTTGAGGACTGTTCCCATGAGCCGAGGAAGGTGTCGGGCGCTGTTGTGAAGAGAACGCCGTTCTCCTCAGCAAGACGAGCAAGCTCCTTTGCCTCTTCAAAAGTGGGAGCCATCATCTTTTCGCAGTATACGTGCTTTCCTGCAGCAAGGGCACGGGAGGAGATCTCAAAGTGAGATTCGGGATAAGTGAGGTTTACGATAACCTCGATCTCGTCTGACTCAAGCATCTCTTCAAATGTCATCTTCTTAACGCCGTACTTGTCTACCATATACTGAGCACGGGAATCGATAATGTCGCAAACCGCAACTACGTCGATAACCTTAAATTTGTACATCATGTTGTCCATATAAGTACCGCGGCAAATACCGCCGCAGCCGACAACACCGACTTTGATCTGTCTCATAATAAAAATCCTTTCGTGACACGAATTGTCCGACTTGCGGACAGGTTAAAAGTATTGTATCACAAACGAAAACGGATTTCAAGGGTGTTTAAAAAGTGTATGCAGATTCAACGAAGATATTTTTGTTTTTTTTGCTGAAAATAGGTGGGAATATATGTGACTATTGTGAATTGACATTTTGATTGTAATGAGGTATACTATATATTAACCAAATATGCGGCGGTACGTAAGAGGTCAATGACGGTATCGCACGAAAAGGAGAAAAACATGAAAAAAATTCTTTCCATCGTTCTTGCCATGCTGATGATACTGTCGGCTTCTATGCTTGCGGTAGGTGCGGCAAAGGACAAAGACGGCAACTGGGTTCCCAACAATGCAAAGTGGAATTCCATAAGCCGTGACGGTGTTGTTGCGAGATTTGCAATCGGCGCAGACCCACACTTCACAGGATACAATTCCACAGCTAAAAACACAAATGCATACAGCGCATTCAAGCAGATCGGCGGAGTTGATGCTTACCTCATCGCAGGCGACCTTACTCACAACGGAAATGCCGATGAGTACGCGGAGCTTATGAGGGTTATCAATGCATACACAAAGAAGAACGACGTAAACCCCAATGCAACCGGTGACTCTGTCGGTGCGACCATTCTCTCCATGGGTAACCATGAGTTCTGGTCAGGCACACGTGAGCGTTTTACGGAAAAGACAGGCCAGC